>DIJY01000084.1:0-443 GCA_002421405.1 Caryophanales bacterium UBA5632
AAACATCAAGATTTAACAGGAAATTATGGCGTATATTACAATCTAATCGATATGAATGAAATGGCAATTTTAGTCAACCGAGTATTGAGTATAGAAGCCTATAGAGAATCCTATTTTGCCTATCTCAATATTTTCGTGAATCAGTATTTCAATTATGAAACATTCTTAAGTCAATATCTAGAAGCAAAAGAACTGTATGAAGCGGTTTTAGTCGCTGAAGACCATTTAGGCAATCAAGTATTTTCACTTAGAAATGCTCAATGGTATTTTGAAACGAAGTCAACTCAAGTCTTAGAACAACTCGCAATCAGAATGGATTAAGACAATAAAGCGTTTTCATTGAATTTTAAATTGACATCTGTTTAAAATCCTTTATAATTGAAACCAGCAACAAAAAAAGTTAATCATTTGATTAGAGGTAGCGATGCAGATGAGTACCTTGG
>DIJY01000084.1:608-3515 GCA_002421405.1 Caryophanales bacterium UBA5632
AAAAGGAGAAACATCATGAAAAAAAAGGTATTACTAGTATCAACACTGATTTTATTTTTTACCCTAACCGCTTGCGTCAACCTAGAACCACTTCCCGTTGATCAAGACAATTTGACTGCCATTGTCGATAGAGGTTACATCGTGGTCGGATTAGAATGTAACTACGCCCCATTTAACTGGAGCATTGAAAGAGGACAAGCTTCCGATTTAGCGCTCCCTCAAGCAGGTTCAAGAACGTATTGCGATGGCTATGACGTTCAAATCGCACAAACCATCGCCGATGCCCTCAACGTCAAACTTTTCGTTAAAGCCGTTGATTGGGATGGCCTAATTCCCTCTTTAGCAACGAATGGATCCATTGATATGATTATCGCAGGCATGTCCCCAACCGCAGAAAGAGCGCAAACAGTCGCGTTTTCAGATGAATATTATCATTCAACGCATGTCGTCGTTTTAAGAAACGATTCTATCTACGCAGGCGCTGATTCAATCAGTGATTTTGCTGGTGCGGACATCGTTGCGCAGATGAATACCTTATACGATGATCTCATTGACCAAATGAATGGCGTCAATCACCTCAATCCTTTAGGCGATGTCCCAACGATTATAACTGGTATTAAGTCAGGGACCTATGATGCAACCGTCTTAGAACTTCCTGTTGCGATTGCGGTCACTGCATCAAATCCAGAATTAACCTATATAACCTTCCCTTCGGGACAAGGATTTAGCGTCACGTATGAAGATGCGGCCGTGAGTATTGCTCTAAGACTGAGCGATGTCACTTTGCTGGCAGAAATCAACGCAATTTTAGCAACCATTAGTCACGAAACAAGAGAAGCTTGGATGCTAGACGCCATCAATCGTCAGCCCGAATAGAATTATTCGCATGATGAAGAAAAATCGAATCGGCATTGTTAAAAAAGTCATCATGGCCGCTTTGGTTATGGGACTCATCTATGCTTTATCTCCTAATTTTTTAAAAGATTCCGATGTGGTTGCGATTGATAATATCATCATTGGCAACCCTTCTGAAGAAGTATTAGCGATTTTAGAGGCTGCTAGTGAAATCGTTATGCCTTACAATTATGTCAATAAACAGAGTTTAACAACGAACCGGTTAAAACAAGTGACCGCAACAATGGCCTTGCCAAGTCGATATGACGAAATTGTCATCACTTGGGAAAGCAGTAGCGATCAAGTCGTGATTGAAGATGTTACATCGCCGCTTGTCGTCGCTTCACCGCAAGGATCTCAAACCATAGATATTTATCAAGCATTGATTTCTTCGACACCTTCAATTTTTCAAGGTGCGAACCCTTTTATCTTAACAGCGACTTTCCATTATCTTGATGCAGCATTAATCAAGACCTATGAAGGAGCGATTGTGCCGGTGATGCCAAATGATTTTATTGGCGGAGTTGTTTTTACGGCGATTCGCTATGCTTCTTTATTTTTTGAAGGAGTCCTAACAACGTTGGGATTATCGCTATCAGGAACAATCATTGGCTTTACGCTCGCACTATTATTAGTTGCATTAAGGCTTCAAAAACCTTTGTCTCGCGATTCAAAAATGACGCGATTGATTAAAAAAGTCGGAACGGGTTTTGCGAAGGGATATATCACTGTTTTTCGCGGTACACCCATGATTGTCCAAGCCAGTTTCTTTTGGTACGGATTGGGGTTATTTGGCGATGCTTTGCTTTGTGGTTTATTTGTTGTTTCCCTCAATACTGCCGCTTATATCGCAGAGATTCTAAGAGGATCGATTAACGCCATTGATCAAGGACAAACAGAAGCTTCAAGAAGTTTGGGGCTGACTTCGCTACAAACGATGCAACATGTCATATTTCCACAAGCTGTGAAGAACTCAATGCCAGCCATCGGTAATGAGTTCGTCATCAATATCAAAGATACTGCGGTATTATCTGTGATTGGCATTTTTGAATTATTCAATCAAACAACGAAAATCGCTGGAATTCACTACCGTCAATTAGAAGCCTATTTAGTGGTCGCAATCATTTATCTTTTCTTGACATACGGCGTAACTTGGATTTTGCAGAAAGTTGAGAAACGACTTGATATTCCTATCAAAGAACTTCCTTCTTCAAATTAGGTGACCTATGAATAAAATCATTGAAATTAAGAATTTAAAAAAATCTTTTGGTGCAAACGAAGTTTTAAAAAATATCAATCTTGATATTTATCAAGGTGAAGTATTGACGATTATCGGATCATCTGGGTCTGGTAAATCAACACTTCTGCGTTGCATGAATTTACTTGAAGACCCTAATGAGGGCGAAATTATATTCGAAGGATCGAACTTGCTTGCCCAAAATACAAACATCAACCTTTTAAGAACGAAAATGGGAATGGTGTTTCAAAGTTTTAATTTGTTCAATCATAGAAATGTGCTCGATAACTGTACTTTAGCTCCGATTAAAGTATTACATCAAGATAAAAAGGAAGCAATGAATTATAGCATTGCGATGCTCGATTCTGTTGGCATGAAAGATTATGCTTACCAAAATCCAAAGTCATTATCAGGCGGTCAAAAACAACGCGTTGCGATTGCAAGAGCCTTAGCAATGAAACCTGATATTTTGCTTTTTGATGAACCGACCAGTGCCCTCGATCCTGAAATGGTCGGTGAAGTGTTAGAAGTTATGAAAAAACTGGCTTCTTCAGGGATGACGATGGTTGTCGTAACCCATGAAATGGATTTTGCAAAAGAAGTTTCATCAAGAGTCGTTTTTATGGATAGTGGTGTTATCTTAGAATCCGGGACACCGAATGCAATGTTTAACCAACCAAAAGAAGAACGAACAAAACAATTTTTAAAACGCGTAAAATAAAAAAATAACACTCCAAAACTTTGGAGTGTTTTTCTATGTTAGAGCCACTTCGACA
>DIJY01000064.1 GCA_002421405.1 Caryophanales bacterium UBA5632
CAACAGCGACAAGACGAATCGAAGTCACAATAAATTCTCTTGCTAGGATAATAATAGGGGCCCAAAAAGGCATCCATAAACCATTGACAAGGCCTTTTGCATAAATATCCGCAAAGATTAATAAAGCGGTCATAACGAGCAATTTATCGGCTAGCGGGTCCATAAATTTACCAAAGGTCGTTACGATATTTCGTTTACGTGCAATCGCTCCATCAAAATAATCAGTTAAGGATGCAATAACGAAAATAACGCCCATAATGAGATAGGTTAGAATACCAATTTGATCAAGTAAAAGATAAAAGACAATCATAACAGGAATCAAAATCATTCTTAACATCGTAAGTTTATTGGGTAAGTTCAAAGTGATCACCTCAAGATTAAATTATAACATGAAATGAACATTTCTACATCAAAAAATCATCGATGATTTAAAAAAAAGACTAAAATAGATTTATTTTAAAAACCAAAGGCAGTTCATCCGAACTGCCACAAGTTTTATTCTTCCTCTTCAATTAAATTCGATACGTTATGGAAAATATCTTGAACATCCTCAAGTTCATTCGCCATATTGATGAATCGATTTAGTTTTCCTTGATCTTCAATGCTAATTTCAATCCATTCGCTTGGAAGATAAGTTACTTTTTCTTCTAAGAAGGTTAATTCGGGTTTCGCAGCGACTAAAGCATCTTTGATTTTATCTAAATCACTTGCGACACCTTGAATCGTAACAACCCCATCTTCATCAGTTTCGATTTCAGAGACATCAACTTCAGCCATAATTAACGCTTCTAAAGCTTCATCTTCAGTCATTCCTTCAAAGACAAAATAAGAAATGTAAGCATAATTATGAACAACACTGCCAGTAACGCCTAATTTTCCACCTGTTTTAGTAAAACAAGCTCTCACTTCACCAAAAGTACGATTCACATTATCAGTTAAACATTCAACGATAATCGTGCATCCTCCTGGGCCAAAACCTTCATAACGAACGGGTGCGTAATCATCACCGGTTCCGCCTTTTGCTTTTTCGATATTACGCTTAATGACATCGGCAGGAACTTGATTTGATTTCGCTTTTTCAATAATCTTTTTTAATGTTAGATTGCTATTAGGATCAGTTGAACCGTTTTTAGCGGCCATATAAATTTCTTTACCAAATTTTGAATATAATTTACTTTTCATCATCGCGGTTTTTGCCATCGATGCTGCTCTGACTTCATGTGCTCTTCCCATTGGAATAGACCTCTCTTTAGTTTAATTTTTATTAATCATGACGGTTCGGTCGATTTTAAGTTCGACCGTTCCGTTTTTATATAGGGTTCCGAGCGCGCGCTTAAAAGCACTTTTGCTCATGTGGAACGCTGCCTGAATTTCTTCAGGACTTGATTGATCGGTAAATCGCATTTGATAACTATGTTTTTCCATGTAGTCGATGAGGGTTTTAGCATCAGCGTCTAACATGAGTTCTTTTTGTTGAATCAAAGTACCGACGTATTCTTCATTCTCGTTTTGTTTGAGAATGCGAACATTGACCGGTTCGCCTAAACGATATTTCGTGCGAGTGTTATTATAATGGACAAAAATCTCATGACCCGCTTTTGTGAAGCAAACCAAGCCTTCAACCATTAAGAATAAGACAATTGCATCATAATTGGTGCCAACTTCTAAAATCTCTGTGGGTCTTAATTCGGCGCTAATCAGTTTGCGACTTACAATTTTTGCATATAATAAGTCTTTTTTGATTTTCATTGTGACATAGAGTTCATCGCCGATAATCGGCCATGACTGAATCGATAACGGTAAATCATCTTTTGAAAGTAATAAATCCTTCACAAGACCGTTATTGAGAAAAACGCCATATTCATAATTGATTGAGATGACTTCAAGAAATGCGGAAGAGTCAATCGTAATCAATGGTTGCTTTGTTGATGCGGTGGGTCTTCCGAGATTATCGACATAGATAAAAACATTGATTTTATCACCGGCGACATACTCTTGTAATGCTTCTTTTTTATGAAGAAAGATTTCGTATTCACCGTCAGATAATATATATGCGATATCTGAGATTCTAACAACTTCTAAAATGTTATATGTACCTAAATTCATATTTGCCTCCTATAACTTTCTGATGGGCAGGATTTTTTTGGCTAGTAATAGTCCAAATGTGATTAATAAAGTTCCGACAACCAAGTCAAAAAAGAAAGGAATTAAATTATCAAGTTCAAATAGATAATAGAAGAATGGTTGTGAATGAACCTTTGCATAAAAGTTCCAACACCAAATAACGATGATGATCCCGGTTAAGTAACTGGTTAATCGCATGAATTGGTAGGTTTGTTTAATAACCACACCCTTCCCAATCAAATAACCCAAAGCGCTTCCCAAGGGAACGAGTAATAATAATAACACATAAAACAACGGTGAATAGATTGCTGATAAAATCGATGGAATTGTAAATAAGAGTGCAAAAAATACGGACAAGACCATTGATTTCATATACGCTAAAGGATCAATTGCTGAAGCGATGTTTGAAGGAGGTTTGTGACTTTCAAGTCGTTTTTCAAGACAGATCTTATGGATTGGAAGGTGGACGCCATGTTCAAATATATAGGTGTCATAACCTTCAGCTTGACAGTCAATACAATTTTGTGGTTGAAGGATTGCTAATTCTTTGAGAACGTTTGTCGTTTTTGTTAAAATGGAATGAATTGCTTCGATTGATTTGTCTTTGACAGAACTGATGGGTTCATTGAATATCAAGATTAAAGTCGTGTTTTCTTGATCCACAATTACCTTAAAGGGTTCTAGTACTTTATTCAAAGCAGTGATTAACGATACGCTTGGAGGTTCACTTAAATTAAATGTGAAATAAGGAACCACGGAGAAAGCGTAGGTTCCTGGGAAGAAAGTAACATAATAATTTCCCACAGTCGCAAATCCCGAGCGGTTCACCCCTTGATTGAATTTAAGGGTTTCCACAAGTGTTTTGATTTCCAAAGTAACACGTCCTAAAATAGACACTAAAATGACATTCATCATTATATCAAAAAAACCGGCTTATGTC
>DIJY01000134.1 GCA_002421405.1 Caryophanales bacterium UBA5632
GTCCATTTTACAGGGTATATTTTATCATAAGCTAACATCTTTTTTTTGACTAGAAACATGATTTTGATGGACGGTACCATAGACGCCAATAATAATCATTAAGCTGCCGACGAAGTGGTACCAAAACAGTTGTTCTTTGAGAATGAAAGCTCCGGCGATGATTGCAACAATCGTTGATAAATTGGAATAGACACTTGAAACATGAGCTGGTAAACGACTCAAAGCAAAATTCATCATAAAAAAACCGCCAATTGAAGCTATAATTCCTAAATACAATAAAGGCAATATGAGTTCTATTTGACCTAAATGAGTGAAATAAGCTTGAACTCCTTCACCGAATGCTAACTGGATGATATAGATAAAATTAAATCCGATGGCACCGACCAGCATCATGAAATAAGTTACTTCATAGGGCTTGAGTTGTCTTGAAGCATTTCTAGAAGCAATGTTATATAATCCCGCTGAAACAACCGCTAGAAACAGAAGTGCAAATCCAATCAATTCACCAGATACATTGTTTGGTTTCATGATTTGAATAAAAATAATGCCAGAGACGCTCAGCAAAATAAAGAAGTACTGTGATTTGCGTGGAGACTCTTTGAGAATAATTGCCCCAAGAATACTGACAACGATTGGGATTAAAGCAATCATCATCCCGGCTTCTCCGGAAGCCGTTTTTTCTAAGCCGTAGGTTTCAAACAAAAAGTAGAGGATGGGTTGAAATAATGCAACGGTTAACCATAATTTCCAGTGTTGTCTGTCAAATCGAATTTTGACAACTTTCAATAATCTTAACAATTCAAAACCGATAAAACCAATTAAAAACCGGTAAGCAATCAATCCCACTGGACTGATATAATCGAGTGCTATTTTTGAAAAGAGAAATGAAAATCCAAAGATCGTAGCAAAGGTTAATCCCGCTAAATGGGCTGTTTTCTTCATTAATTTCTCCTCTCATATCTACTAACGATTAGATTATATCATAATCGATTATATTTCAATCTAGAAACTTGATTGGCCGTAAAACAATCTAATATTTTGTTTAACATTTCATATTTACTTTTATTAATAACTCTCATATAATAAACATAGCATCTTAAATATTAGAATATTGATTAGGAGAAAACGATGGCGAATTTATCAAAATTAGCAACTGCACTTAATTTAGAATACCAAAAACCCCATGCATATGGTATTCATAATGGCTTTAATTACACGATTGAAGAAACCCTTTCTAGTAGCGTCTATATTTTCTATTTTTTAATTGATGAAATAACATCCTTCCAAATTGAATCATTTTCAACTTATATAAAACAAAGTAAGAAAGCGATGAAAATTCAAGCTTTTGATGTAAAAGGTTTTATCATTAGAATTGTATGGAATAACTATTTTGGAACGATGACTTCAACTCAATTACTCGATTTTATCGATAAAATGACAACCATATTCACAAAAGTTGATTTTCAACCCAGTCAAACCTGCGGTATTTGTGGCAAACCTGAAGCGACTTCGCTTGTGAAAGTAAATGGCATTATCATGTTCAAAGCCCATGAAGAATGCAAAACAGCGAAATTGGCTGAATTGAAACAAGAACAAGGATCCGCTCCGGTTGAAAAACCTAACTATGTGGGTGGCGTATTGGGCGCAATTATTGGAGCGTTCATCGGGACAATTCCATGGATTTTAGTGGAACTATATATTGGTTTTTACGCTGCGGTTTTAGGGATTTTAATCGGTTACGCCTCTTTTTATGCTTATAAAAAATTCGGTGGACCATTGAACAATAAAGCGAAATATATTATTGCAGCATCGACAATTCTAGGGGTCCTCTTTACAAATGTATTTTTCGCTTCTTACATCATTTATTATGCGCAGGGAGCCTTCGTTTTTGACAACTATATTTTAGTTTATACTGATCCAGAAGTCAGCGTAATATTGTTTAAAGACTTGGGGTTAGGTCTGTTGATGAGCGTTTTTGCGCTTCCGACGATCATTAATAAGGTAAAATCAGAAGAAAAACGTCAATTGATTGTTGAATAAAAATAAGGGTCATCGTGTGAATTATAATCACTGGATGACCCTTTATTATTTGTGTTGTATTTAATTGATTTTTGGTAATTCAAGCATCATTTGGTATAGAGTTTCGAAATCTCCGTGTTGAAACTTATGGATGTCTACGTTTTTTGAGTTAATCAGACAGTTGACTAATAAAAAAGTTGATATTCCGATATTATGAGCAGCCATATCTTCACTGGCATCATTACCAATCATGATGCATTCGGATGGAACTTTCTTTATTTTATCAATGACAAATTGATAGTATTCCTTGTTCGGTTTGGTCCATGAACTATTATCATAGGTTGTAATAAAAGCAAAATCTGAAGGATTCATGCCCGCCCACTGAATTCTTTTTTGTGTCGCAATAGGCGGAAACAAAGGATTGGTCGCTAAAGCAATGGTATATCCTTTTTCTTTTAAATTTTGAATGATTTTTTTAGCAAGTGGATGCGCTTTAGACGAGGCTTTCACCTTATCAAATTGGGTCTCATAGAAGGCTTCAAATTCACGTTCTAGCTTCGCATCTGCTTTTGGATAGGCTTGTTTAAACTTGTTCCAAAAAGCCGTCTCATTCGTCATTGTTCCGTTATTTGAATACATTGCTTCAGTCCCGTATAGAACAGCGTTCGTTAAGGCTTTTCCATCATAACCGCGTTCATTGAAATATTGCGTCATCAATCCAAAATAAAGTTTCATAAATTCGATGTCATCAAGCGGAAGTAAAGTTCCATCCAAATCAAATAAAATAGTCGTAATCATAGCGTCCTCCAAGAATTTGGTCTATTATAACGTATGTATCAAATAATGTCAATTTTATGCACGCTTATTTAAAACCATCAGATAAAAAAAACCTCACAGGGAGGATTTCTTTAGTTGACAATGCCATAAGGCCAGTAGATAATGCCTCCCATGTCGTAAAGGTTTGCATATCCCAGCTCATAGAGTAAATCAACGGCAGTTGCACTACGGTTTCCACTACGGCAATAGACGATGATGGTCGCTGATTTGTTTTTCAATAGTTTTTCAGCATTTGATGCGATGGTATCGAGCGGTAAAAGAATAGCACCTTCGATATGGCCTTCATCGAATTCACTCTGTGTACGAACATCAACTAAAATGATTTTGTGATCATTATCCATCATTGTTTTACCAACGGACGCGGTGATAAGTTGGGGATCATTTTGTTTAAGAGTTGTTGCTTCAGCACAAGAAACAAGTGCGATCAATAAAAATAAAATCAGTAGTATTTTTTTCATATTATTCATGTATAATCAAATCATCTTTAT
>DIJY01000065.1 GCA_002421405.1 Caryophanales bacterium UBA5632
ATCTTCATTTCCTTACAGTCCCTTTATAATGCTTTGTTAGTTGTCAAAAACACCTCGATAGTATATAATCTATAGAGGACTGGAGTGATATCATGAAAGCAAGACTTAAAGAATTATTTACTCATCAATATGGACCGAATCAAGCCATTCGATACTTTTTTTCTCCAGGAAGAGTTAATCTAATTGGTGAACATACTGATTATAACGGCGGCTTTGTCTTTCCAACCGCTTTGTCAATCGGAAATTACGGTGCAATCGCCTTAAGAGATGATCAAACGATTCGCTTATATTCGGAGAATTTTCCACAATTTAGCATATTTGAGCTCAATCTTAATCATCTTGAATATCAAAAAGCACATAACTGGGCAAATTATGTCAAAGGTGTCATCAAGGAATTAATTGATTCTGGGTACGTCATCAACCAAGGATTTGATTTACTCGTCTATGGTGATTTACCGAATCGTTCTGGACTTTCAAGTTCAGCTTCAATCGAACTCTTAATTGCGGTGATGATGAATGATATCTTCAAGCTGGGGATTAGCCGACCCGATTTAGCTGTTTTATGTAAGAAAGTTGAAAATGAGTACATTGGTGTAAACTGTGGAATTATGGACCAATTTGTGATTGCCAATGGCCTCAAAGATCACGCTTTATTGCTTGATTGTAATACGTTAGAATATACCGCAGTCCCTCTTGAGATGGGCGACTATCAAATCGTCATTTGTAATTCAAAAGTCAAACGTGGACTCGTCGATTCGAAATACAATGAACGCCGACGCGAATGTGATGAAAGTTTAACTGTCTTTCAAAAGCATTTAGCCATCGGTTATTTATGCGATATGTCCCAAAAAGAGTTTGAAACTTATAAAAGCGAATTACC
The DNA here is from genome assembly GCA_002421405.1 of Caryophanales bacterium UBA5632. Taxonomy (GTDB): domain Bacteria; phylum Bacillota_I; class Bacilli_A; order Izemoplasmatales; family Hujiaoplasmataceae; genus UBA5603. The sequence goes on from DIJY01000065.1 coordinate 881, forward strand.
CAATGATGTATTGTTAAGAAGAAGTCGCCACGCTGTGACGGAGAATTTAAGAGCGAAAGCAGCGGTCAACCAATTAAAAGCGAAAGATTTAATTGCATTTGGTCAAGCGATGAATTTATCACACATTTCATTAAGAGACGATTATGAGGTTTCTTGTGAAGAACTCGATACCCTCGTTGATTTAGCGCTTCAAAATGGTTCGATTGGTTCAAGAATGACTGGGGCAGGATTTGGCGGATGTACTGTCAATTTAGTCAAAAAGACGGATTTAGACCGTTTTTCAAAAGCGGTTTTAAAAGGTTATGAAGATCAATATTCGATTCAAGGGGAAATCTATGTGGCCATGCCTTCAGATGGCACGAAGGAGCTATGATGAATTCAAAAGCAAAAACGATTAAAACAATTTTATTAACGCTTTTGATTGAAATCCTCCTGCGGCAGTTAACAACACCATCANNATTGAAATCCTCCTTGCGGCGTTGTTAACGATTGCGACGATTCTCGTCGTGGGTTATATCGTTGTTAATTTAGAAACCTTCACAAATTTAAGTTTGGTGAATTATGCGGTTGGTTGGGAAAAGTTTTGGGTTTTTGTATTCTACTTCAGTGACTTAATGTTTTATTTCATTATTTCACTCATCTTTATCGAACTGATTTTATTCGTGTTAAGAAGAATGATTTTAAGAGGCATCAAAGCGGTTGAGACCATTAAAGCCGTTGAATTCCCTAAAGCAATCGAAATCGTGAAATCGATATCCCTTATTTCGGTATTTAAAGCCATCAGGATTAATACACCAAAACGTAGCATCATCGCTTATGTCATTTTAATGGCTGTCGTTTTCGGTTCGGGTTGGATTTCGAAAACCGTTTTGAAAGCGTATGATTCTTTGGTATATCGTTCTTACAAGATTATTAATCTTCATAGCGATGAACAAATCATCGATTTTCAAGACGAACTCACCGATGACCAACGATATGATATTATCATCAATACGGATGTGGCGAATATTCATCTCTATACCGTTTCAAATACAACGGAAGCAAAATTCTATTTTCTATATGATACTGAAACTCAAAAATCAGCTTATTCAATCAATGTTGATCAAGAATCGAATCAAATTATCATTGATTTAGACCAATCATTGACAAACTACGAAAAGTACGTCGATCCAGTCTTACCTTCGATTGAAATCTATTTACCGAGCACCATCAAAATCGATTTAATCGACGTTTCAATTTTGACTTATGGTTCTTTAACGATGGAGTATGTGACTTTTGGTGATTTAAAAGTGGATAGTCACAACGCCGATTTATCAATTACTGGCGAAGGCGTTCGCGTCAATACCATTGATATTACTCAGTATAAAGGCGATTTACAATTAATCATCGATCATTCGGATGATGTTGTATTAGACCTTGATAAAGTTGATGCCAGTGTCCGACTCAATTTGGTTGAAAATACTTTGAATGTAACGACCGTTGATACCGAATTATTCATGTATCAAACGGACGCGACCGCCATCATGGTGACAGCAATCGATAGTTCACTAGAGTTCAGAGAAGTGATTGGCGATGACATCTTAATTGATATTGATACTTGCGAACTGTTATATGTCAACACATCGGGCAAAAATCCGACCGTAGCGACGATTGTTTCTAAAAACAGTGTAACGACACTCAGAGGTGTTATAAATGATCAGGAAAGCGAATAAAGGCGATTTAACAACCCTCGCAAGTTATGCCAGGATTGTGGCGAAAGAGTTGCACGATAGTGGTGTGAACCAGTGGAGTGATACTTATCCAGATTATCCGGATTTTGAAAAAGACATCATGAGAGATGCTTTATTTGTCATAGAACAAGAAAATGAAGTGGTCGGATCCATTTCTGTATTACCAGAAAACGATCCTTATTACCGTCTGTTAGCTTGGAAGGGAAATAATGCCTTAGTCGTGCATCGGTTGATGATTCACCCCGCATTCAGGAGAAACAAACTGGGAACGATGCTTTTTGACTATGCGATTGATAAAGCGAAGATAGATGGCTATGACTCAATCAAAGTCGATACCCATCCGGATAATATCAGAATGCAAAACTTGATCAAATCCGTTGGTTTTCGTGAAGTCGGGTATATGCCTGGATTTCACCGAATTGGGTATGAAATAAAATTTTAAGTCACCTTGAAATGGAAAGTCATTTTTGGCTTTCTTTTTTTTCGGAATAGCAGAAAATATGATATAATTGTACATATGAAATGGAAGTGGTTCGATGTTTGTCGATGAGGTTAAGATATTAGTTAAATCCGGTAAAGGCGGAAATGGTGCTTTAGCATTCCGTCACGAAAAATATATGGAGTATGGTGGGC
>DIJY01000092.1:0-782 GCA_002421405.1 Caryophanales bacterium UBA5632
GTTGCGACAAAACCCTTGAATTACAATGGGAATCTGATCAAAGATTTCTGGTTGGAGTTCAAAGATGGTAAAGTTGTCAATTACGATGCCAAAGAAGCAAAAGATTCACTAAAGAGTTTGGTTGAGTTTGATGAAGGTTCATCCTACTTGGGTGAAGTTGCCTTGATCTCACACGATTCTCCAATCTCCAACAGCAATATCCTCTTCCTGAATACACTATTCGATGAAAATGCTTCGTGTCACTTGGCCTTAGGTCGTGCTTACCCGATGAATATCAAAGGTGGCAACGATATGACACAAGAAGAGTTGGATAAGTTAGGTTCAAACAACTCCATGGAACATGAAGACTTCATGTTTGGTAGTGCGGACATGTCCATCATTGGCTTGACGCAAGACAATCAAGAAGTAATCGTATTCAAAGACGGTAATTTCGCATTCTAATCAAGGGAACAGCAGTTCCCTTTTTCTTTTGCTTGTGTTAAACTGTATATACATTGTATATACACATGGAGCACTATGAAAGATACCATCATTAACCTTAGAGTTGAAAAAGCCTTAAAAGATGAGGTTATTTTAATCCTTGAGGAACAAGGTTTAAGTATGTCTCAGTTCATTCACCTTGTTTTAAAAGAGGTTCAACGTTCAAAACGTGTACCTCTTCATTTGATATTTAATGATGATATTTCAGAAGAAGCAGGTGAACCAGTCCGTTTAAAGGGTGAGTCCAATTCGACAATCAGTGAACACTTGTATCGTAAGATGATTGCTCAAAAAAAGTGATG
>DIJY01000092.1:846-3876 GCA_002421405.1 Caryophanales bacterium UBA5632
AGTTCCTTTAATTAAAGGCGTGAATTGTATCACCCAGGACAAACCCGTACCTTCCTCTTCTTGAGATAAAGTAATCATACCCAGATAATCAGATTTAACGGGTGCACCTTTTAAGAGTGTGTACGTCATTGAAAAGGGTGGATCAATACTCGAACACTGCTCTTGAACACGAAGCGGTCCATTGAAAAGTCTTCGTATCGATCCCACAGTCGTTTTTGGATCACCTTCATTAAGCATCACAACGCGATAAGGACCTGTTGCGGTTTTGAAGTTCGATGCGTTCCATACCCTGTCGAAGGATGCGTTGATATAACGATCAAGCTTGAGTTCTACCATGGTTCATCCTCCAATTGACATCATAGCATTTTGTGGAAAGCGAGTGCACAATCCTAAGCCTTCATTAAATCATACGACTTGGGTTGGTTTTGCTTTATGAATTCAATTTTGTCGTGTGAATGATCGATGATACTATCAAAATAAAATAAATACCCTATTGATAGTAATAATGTTTGATATATAATAATACTATCAAAATAAAAATAATACTCTAATGATAGTGGAGGATCTATGGATTATAGTCATTTTCATTTAAATAGTAAACTATATACAGGTGCAGAAAAGAAAATTGGAATTACGATTGAACATGAGGACTATATCGTAAAGTTCCGAAAGAACACGGCTTTTGGCTTGCGTAATAATCACATTTCAGAGTTTCTAGGGTGTAGAATCATGCAAAGTATGGGCTTCAATGTTCAAGAAGTGTATCTTGGCACCTATCAAGAACAAGAAGTTGTTGTGATTAAAGACTTTATCAAAGCTGGAGAGCAGTTTGTAGCTTTCAATGACTTGGGAGAAAGTAGTATCGAAGCAGATCGTGAAAGGTTTCAATACAGCTATGAAGATATCACTCAAATTCTTTTGATGAACAATAAACTTGAGGATCCTCAAGAAACAATTCAACAGTTCTGGAACCTTTATATTCTCGATGCCTTATTGGGGAACTTTGATCGACATGGTGGAAATTGGGGATTTATAAAGGTAAATAATCGATATTCGCTTGCACCGATTTTCGATAATGGTTCATGTTTGTATCCTAATTTGACGGATGTGAACGATATGAGGATGATTATGAACAGTGTTCTTGAAACTGAAAAGAGAGTATTCACATTTCCAACTTCGCAAATTAAATTGGATGGAAAAAAAAGTTCTTATTTTGAAGTTATAAACAGTTTAAAGTATCAAGCGTGTAATCATGCGTTGAAATACGTTTACTTACGTTATGATCAAGATAAGATTGATTCAATCATTGATAAAGTTGATTTGATACAGAATGAGCAGAAAGAATTTTATAAGTATATGATCCAAAAGAGGTATGAACTCATTATTAAAGATAGTTATGAAAGGCTTGTGCATCATGAAAGAACATCGGACTAAAGCATACATTTATGTGAGTGATTCGTATGATGTAAAATATATCGTTTCAACCATTGAACAAATACTTTACGAGGATGAATCCACATCCTATATTTTTACACCGCATTACGCTGTGATTGATTTTCTAAGTCCTGTATTCTTTCAAGGGATTCCGGGTCTTGATTTGAGTTTGAGAAAAGAGACATATCTGAGAGAGAATGAGGTGCCGACGTTTATCTATGAGCGAGTTCCACAAAAAAACAGAGAAGATTTGTTGGATTTGTTAAATGAAGTCAAGCTCAATTATTATAATCCTTTGGAATGGTTGATTCGTACGGACAAAATCTATGCTGGTGACTCTTTAAGTGTTGGTCCCTACTTCGAGCCTTGCACTAAAAACAATTTTTATGAAATTCATCCATTCGATACGTTCGAAGTCTATGATATTAGACATGTCGCCAAAACCAATCTTTTGAGGCTCAAAAGATTGCTTGAAATCACCACTAAGAACGCTTACCTAATGGCAGGAGATTTCTCAATTACAGATGAGAACAGAAAAGAAATTTATGCTTTGATTTATCCGTTAACCATTCAAGAAATAACAACATGGAAAAACAAGCAAAAAGATGGGATAACGAAAAATAGTGCAAATTATAAGGGGCGTAAAAGAATTCAAATTTCACTTCCCAAATTGGTTGAGGTCATGCAAGAATATGAGCGAAAGCGAATCGATATGGAGGATGCGATGTTGCAACTCGGAATAAAATCACCTGCAACCTTTTATAGACGCTTAAAGGAATATCGGCAGTATCAAATAAAGATTAGTGAATAAGATGGAACAGCCTTTAGAAGTTTCGTCGTCTGTAGGATGTTCATCTGGATTCGAAAACTCATTAAAGTATCCATATTGACATTGATTTCCATTTGGCTTAAACTCTAGACATAGCCATTGCTTAAGACAGGATGACTGGTGCTTTGTTAAGAGAGAAAGTGTTGGGTGCGAACTTTCCGGAGCTAAAGTTGTTACCACTTGAGGGGTGGATCCTTGAAAGGATCCCGTTTGATCGACGTTAACGATGAGTGCAAAGCAATGCTTTGAATTAAGGTGGTACCGCGAGACTCTCGTCCTTTGGATGGGAGTTTTTTATGTAAAAAAGGAGGATCGTAAAATGATCAATATTAAAGAAAATGCAGAATTGAATGTATTGAATCACTCGAGTGCGCATTTGATGGCACAAGCAGTGAAACGTTTGTATCCACAAGCGATGTTTTGGGTAGGACCGGTCATCACCGAAGGTTTCTATTATGACATTGATTTAGGGGATGTGGTCTTGAGTGAGACTGATCTTCCTAAGATTGAAGCAGAAATGAAGAAGATCTCAAAGGATGGCAAACGTATTATTCGTGAAGAAATCTCTAAGGAAGAAGCTTTGGAGCGTTTCAAGGATGATCCGTATAAGATCGATCTCATTAACAACATGGAAGGTGTGACCATCTCCACCTATAAACAAGGGGAATTTGAAGACTTGTGTCGTGGTCCACATGTGGATACGGTCAAACAAATCAAGTATTTCAAACTCTTGAAAGTATCCGGTGCGTATTGGAAGGGTGATGCCA
>DIJY01000052.1 GCA_002421405.1 Caryophanales bacterium UBA5632
CCGTCAATCGTAAGAGTTACCATTATCGACCTCGTATCCTCTACTGGTAAGCGCTACTCAATAGCCATGAACGGACAGGCATCGTAACAGGTTGTGCACCGGGTGCATTTATCAAGCTCAATCACTGCCAACTGCCCCTTTTCCCAGACAATGGCGTCCACCGGGCAGGCTTTTTTGCATAGCCCGCACTTTTTACAGGTATCCATGACCGCGAATTACAGCAACGGCTTGCAAACATGCGACGGGCAGTACTTATCCTTGATATGCGCTTCGTATTCGTCACGGAAATAACGGATTGTCGACATAACCGGATTCGGTGCCGTCTGACCAAGGCCGCAGAGCGAGCTCTTTTTGATGTCAACAGCCATATCCAGCAGCAGCTCAATATCCCCTTCACGCCCTTCACCGGCACAGATGCGCTCAAGGATTTCAAGCATGATCTTCAGACCGATGCGACAGGGGATGCACTTGCCACAGGATTCGACGCGGGTGAAGTTCAGGAAGAAACGGGCAACGTCAACCATACAGTTGTCTTCATCCATGACAATCATCCCACCCGAACCCATCATTGAACCTAACGCAATGAGGTTATCAAAATCGATAGGCGTATCCAGTGATTCTTCAGTAATGCAACCGCCGGAGGGTCCGCCGGTTTGGACGGATTTGAATTTACGGCGGTTCGGAATGCCACCACCGATATCAAAAATAACCTCTCTTAAAGTCGTTCCCATTGGAACTTCTAATAATCCGGTATTCGCAATTTTACCGCCCAAGGCAAAGACTTTGGTTCCTGAAGACTTCTCAGTACCAATGGCTTTAAACCAATCTGCTCCTTTGAGGTAAATGACGGGAACATTGGCGAAGGTTTCAACGTTATTAACATTGGTTGGATGTCCCCAAAGACCCTTAACAGCTGGGAACGGTGGTTTCAATCTTGGCATTCCGCGATTGCCTTCGATGGAAGCCATTAATGCGGTTTCTTCACCGCACACAAAAGCGCCGGCTCCGAGTCGCATTTCAATTTCAAAATTAAAATCAGTATTAAAGATATGATTGCCGAGTAACCCAAGTTCTTTCGCTTGGCCAATGGCGTGATTAAAGCGTTCAACCGCTAAAGGATATTCAGCGCGACAATAGACATACCCTTGATTTGAACCAATGGCGTATCCGCAGATGGCCATCGCTTCAATGACGGAATGAGGATCGCCTTCTAAAACAGCACGGTCCATGAATGCGCCTGGGTCGCCTTCATCGGCGTTACAAATGACATACTTTTGAGTGTCGACTGATTTAGAAGCAAATTCCCATTTTAATCCCGTTGGGAATCCTCCTCCGCCTCGACCTCTTAAGCCGCTTTTTTTCATGACATCAATGGTTTCTTTCGGTGTCATGGTCGTTAAGACTTTTCCTAACGCTAAATAACCGTCTTTGGCAATGTATTCATTGATATCGAGCGGGTTAATATTGCCGCAATTTCTTAAGGCAATTCGTTTTTGTTTGGAATAGAACTTGAGTTCACTGAAGTTCTTCACTTTTTTCTTATCAACCGGATCCGTCACGATTAACCGTTCAACCGGACGACCTTTTAAGATATGTTCTTCGCAGATATCTCTAACATCGTCAACGCGAACATGAGAATAAAAGATTTCATCGGGATAAACAATAACGACCGGTCCTTTTTCACATAAACCAAAACAACCCGTCATGATGAGACCAGCTTCTTCACGAAGATTCATCTCCGTCAAGACTTTGTCAAATTCATTCCGGATTTCTTTTGAATGGGAGCTCAGACATCCCGTACCGCCACAGATTAAGATCTGAATTCTTTCTAACATAATAGCACGCTACCTTTTAATGGATCCGAGCATATAACGTTCTAATCTTTTGCCCGCGATTAAATGTTCTTCGATGATTTCTGCGACCATGCGTTCTGAGACTTTCGCATAGATGGTTCTCGTTCCATCTTGTTCTACAATTTCCACGATGGGTTCAAAAGCGCATTCGCCCATACATCCTACTTGGGTCATAATGACATCTTTTAAATGATGTGATGCAATTTCTTCTAAAAATTTATTCATGACGGGTCTAGCACCAGCGGCGATGCCGCAGGTTGCCATTCCGATTTGGATGCGTGTCCCTCCGTTATGGTAACGCATATCCATGGTTTTGATGGCTTGATCACGGAGTTTTTTTAGATCCTCTAATGATTTCATAGGGTCCTCCTAAGTTTCTGTATATTGGTATTGATATATGATTTTAAATACGCCATGATTGATGGTTCTGTTAAGGGCACACCGTCCAAGATTGTTTTAATCGTGCCACTATCGAAGTCAAATGACATTCCATCAACGCTATGACTGTATTTTAAGTCCTTGAGTTCTGGGTGAATCATTAAGATATAAAGCGTTTCGGTTATATCGCCTAATGGCGGAGTGTTAATATGATTGAGTTGAAAGTAAGTATTCAGTGTCGTTCCCATTCCTAAGTTTGATTCAATTGTTAAATCGCCTAATGCCAGGTTTGAAGCCATTTTTAGAAAGGGAATGCCTAACCCGACGGTTCTAGTGGTTCTTGTTGTAAAGAAAGGGTCGGTGACTTTGGCTAAGGTTTCTTCTGACATACCAATGCCATTGTCTTTAATGGTTAAGGATAATAAATTTTTAGTTGTATCTTCTAAGAGGGTGATTTCTAAGATCGAAGCTTTCGCTGCGATGGCATTTTGCGCAATATCTAAAAGATAGAGGGAGAGATCATTCATTTTGAAAATACCTAAAAAATGCATCAATTGATAAACTTTCAAGTTCGATCGTGTTTTGCATAAGTGTTTCGGATATTGCTAGTAAATCATGAGCATCCGAATTGTAAAGGATTGGATATCGCGATAATCCGTAATTAGAAATGAGTAATTCATCGCGACTTGTGAGTTCAATACCGTTAAATTCTAAATCGTTTAATCGAGCAAGGATATCTGTATTGGGTCGATCAACGTGGGCCAGTACTGTTCGGTGTTGAAAAACTTTTAATGCGTTCGTGAGCGTTTGATAATCGAGGAGGATGGGATCACTTGCGATGAAAGGGAATGTATCAATCACCATATCTTCGATGTCGGTTATACTAGCCATTCCATAATGTTCTATCTCATTGGGACGGTGCTCATCGAGGAGTTGATCAAACTTTAAAGCATCTTCAAGGGTCTTGAAATAGATTAAAACGTGATAACCTTCTTTGGTTGTAACTTCAACGCCAGGGATGAATAAGATATCATAACTTTTCGATAATTCAAATAACACCGGTAATTGTTTTAAACTATTATGATCAGTCACCGAAATGATATTGAGTCCTTTTAGCATTGCCATATTCAAGATGTTGTTCGGGGTCATCAAGCAATCAGCGCAAGGGCTTAAAACTGAATGAATATGAACATCATAATGATAAATCATAAACAACCACGATCTTTCAAGTCAATGATGACTTCATGGGTTTTGAAGGGGGTTGTAATTAAAGCGATTGATTCTAAGTTCGCTCTTTCAATCATAGCGGTTGACACGGTTTGATTCTCCGTAATAATAATCGCTGGAATCTCTAATAAAACCGCAACCGCAATCGTATTGAGATTAGAAATCACGCTGATTAAAATACAACCTCTTGATGCACTTCTCATCACAACACTTAATAAATCGCCAGCGTAGACATTCTGATAGGGATGATCCATGGTTGAAGCATCGCTCATCAATTGATAGTCTTTTGACAAAACGTCCTTAATGGTCATCGTAACTGTCCTCCGTCATGAAAAACTTAAGTTTCAAAACAGTTCCGTTCGCGTCTGATAATAAAGCCATCTCATCCGCAGAATTCTTGATGTTGATTAACCCCATGCC
>DIJY01000105.1 GCA_002421405.1 Caryophanales bacterium UBA5632
TCAATTTAAATTTCATGGTCGATTTAATGAATATGGATATTTACAAAATTCCCGACGGGGATATTGTATCAATCTTGGTTTATTACATTATTTGCATGCAAGATGGAATCAGTGCCACGCATTATGTATCATTCTTTAGTAAGCTATTGATTAATCTTAAGGAATTCAATACCGCAAAAGACTTCTCGAAAATGAATTGGAAAGAAGGGTATTCTGAAATCAATCCCCTTCATCGGTTGATGTTACGGATCCATTATGAACTTTATGTTGAACTTGAGGATTTGGCTCGAGATTATCAGTATGAATCTTCGCTCGAGATTTCAAAATCGGATTATATTGAAAACACAATTGACAAACTCAATCAGATTTTTTCGAAAGAAGATATTCGGTTAAAGCATCCACTGATTTCTGATTCAACGATTAACCGAACCCTGAAACGGATGCAAGAAGAGAATAAAATTCGACCGCTTGGCAAAGGACGAAGTGCAAAATGGACAAAATTATATCAAAAAGAAACAAAAAAATCGATTTTAAAACAAATGAATTTTGATTTAGGAGAGTAAACTATGAGCGATATATCGTTAATGATTCAAAACGCTTTATTGGAAGACATGCCGAATGGGGATATTACAACGGACACTCTTTTTAAACTCGAGACTTCAGTGGCCCGTTTTATTGTGAAGGCCTCAGGCGTTATTTCTGGGGTACTTGTCGCACAAGAAACATTTAAAATTGTCGATCCGACCCTAGAATTTACAATCTACTTAACCGACGGAACACACGTCAAAAAAGGGGATGTCATTGCCCGGGTTTTCGGATTGACGAGTTCAATCTTAAAAGCAGAACGCGTCGCTTTGAATTTCATGCAACGAATGAGTGGCATCGCAACCTTAACCGATTTGTTCGTTTCTCAAACAATTGGAACAAAAACTAAAATACTTGACACTCGAAAAACGACTCCGAATTTAAGATGCTTGGAAAAACAAGCGGTCAGAGATGGCGGTGGAACCAATCATCGGATGAATTTGTCTGAGATGGTCATGATTAAAGATAATCATATTCAAGCGGCAGGTTCAATTACTTCAGCGGTTTCAATCCTAAAAAATAAAATTGATTCATCGATCAAAATTGAAGTTGAAGTTGAATCCATTGAACAACTTAAAGAAGCGCTCTTAACCGAGACGGACATCATCATGCTTGATAACATGAGTTGTTCAATGATGGCGGAATGTGTCAAAATCAACGCTCATAAAAAACTCCTTGAGGCAAGCGGAAATATGACGCTTGAAAGAGTCAAAGATGTTGCTTTAACCGGAGTTGATTATATCTCGGTAGGAGCTTTAACACATTCGTATGATTCTTTAGATATCTCTTTGAAATTTGAGTGATTTATTTTTCTAGATACCCTTTGAAATCCCGGCCTAATTAGATATAATAGATTGTTAGGAAATTGGTGGTAAGAATGTTAAAAGCAAAATACGGATGGCAATTATCCGTCGACGGAATCGTCGATGACCAAGACATTTTCGACCATATTTTAAAAAATCGGGGCATCGAAGATGCGGACCATTTTTTTAACATGGGTAAAGAAAATCTCCACAGCCCATTCTTGCTTCAAGGAATGACAAAAGCGGTGAACCGAATTTTGCTTGCCATATCCGCTTCAGAACCGATCATGATTTATGGTGATTATGATTGCGATGGCATCACCGCGATTAGCGTTTTATATCGTGCACTAAAAAAGATGAACGCAAACGTTCATTATGACCTTCCTGACCGTTTCTCTGATGGGTATGGATTAAATCTCAAAGCTGTCGAAAACATCATCCAAAAGGGGTATAAACTTGTTATAACGGTTGATAACGGTATTACATGCATTGATGAGGTCAAAAAACTTCAAAATGCAGGGATTGATTGTATTATTACCGATCATCATGAACCGAAAGAAGTCATCCCATGTGCCTATACGATTATTCATGCTAAAACAAGTAAAGACTATCCGTGGAAAGAATTAGCGGGTGTTGCGGTTGCATATAAATTAGCGGTCGCCGTCACGGGTGATGATTTAGATGAACTTCTTGACTTAGTTATGATTGGCACGATTGCGGATTTAATGCCTTTGAAAGATGAGAATCAAGCTTTAGTTAATTTGGGATTGAAGCAATTTCAAAAAACGACGCACCCAGGATTAAAAAAATTAATCCAACATTCTCATCTTGACCAATTGAATGAAACGGCAATCGCTTTTAAAATCGCACCCAAAATCAATAGTAGTGGACGATTGGGAAAAGCAAAAGATGCCGTGAAATTACTGATCACCGATTCTGATGAAGAAGCGAATCGATTAATTTTGGGAATTGAACAAAACCATTCAACGAGAAAAGATTTAACCGAAGAATCGTTTGTCATATGCGAACGGGTCATGGATATTGCGAATAATGTCTTAATCATTGCGAGCACCGAATTGCATGAAGGTATTATAGGTATCTGTGCACAAAAAATAGCGGAAAAATATCAAAAGTCTACCATTGTCATTAACATCGATGAAGAGGGAATTGGTAAAGGTTCGTGTCGAGCCTATGGACAAGACAACATCTTAGAAATGTTGGATGGAGCCAATGACTTACTTGTTAAATATGGGGGTCATTCTCAAGCGGCTGGTCTGACGATTGAATCCGCTAAAATTCCACAATTGATTGAACGCTTGAATCGAATCGCTAAAATTTCAATTCAACCCATTTTAACAATTGATATGGAAATTAAAATTTCAGAAATTTCACTATCAACGGTCAAAAAACTTGAAAAGTACTCGTTTTTTACCGGCGCGTTTCTTTTCAAAAAACTTCAAGTTATTTCAAAAATGATTATGGCGCAAAAACATACGAAATTAATTGTTCAAGACGAAGCCAAATCATTTGAAGCAATCATCTTTAACAACCTTGATTATTATTATCTTTTAGAACCGGGTGATATGATTGACATGGTCGGTGGGCTAAGCATCAACCAATGGAAATCAAAAGAATCATTACAAATACTCATCAAAGATATCCGGTGTGACGATTTTCAATTAATTGATTGGCGACATTACCCTGAGAATACATTATTTCCAACCATTCATTCATCTGAAGTGTTAATTATCGATGATTCGTATTTAAAAGATCATACAATTCACGATTTGATTCAATCAGATTTCATTCCAAAAACGATCATCATGGGTCCATTCAAACACTATGGATTTATCACAAAAAATTTATCGAAAGAAGGACTCGCTCCGATTTATCGACTGATTCAAAATAAAGAGTCAATCGAGCGACACCAACTGTATCCTTTAATTGGTGGAAATCCATGGCTCGTCGAATCCGCTTTGAAGATTTTTTGTGAACTTAAGCTGATTGAGTGCATTGATAACACCATCAAAACGATGCGGCAAACAGGACCCAAAAAGAGTTTAGAAGATTCACCGACTTATACTCATCTCATTCAAACAAAAGCGACTTATGACTTTTTCATTGATCGTCAGTATCTGTCGCTCAAAACGCATTTTAGAAATTTATTGGAGGTTTAATATGAATTTAGAAAATTTTATTACAAATGTTCCAGATTTTCCCGTTGCAGGAATTCAATTTAAAGATATTACACCACTCATTGGTAATGGCGATGCATATCGTAAAGCCATCGACGAGTTAGCGCACTTCGCCAAAAGTCAAGAAGCCGAATTAGTCGTTGGACCTGATGCGAGAGGGTTTATCTTTGGTTCACCGGTTGCCTATGCTTTAGGCGTCGGGTTTGTCCCGGTTCGGAAACCAGGAAAATTACCGCGGGCCACGATTCAATACGATTATGATCTTGAATATGGAAAAAACACGCTTGCGATGCACCAAGATGCAATTAAACCCGGACAAAAAGTAGTTATTATTGATGATCTTTTAGCGACGGGCGGAACCATGGACGCTACGATTAAATTAATCGAAGCGGCTGGTGGGATTGTTGTTGGTCTCGGTTTCTTAATTGAACTTGTTGAACTAAAAGGCAGAGAAAAACTCAAAGGATTCCCAGTGAAGGTTTTGATTCAATACTAATGTTGGGAGGCGAAAAAATGACCAAAGCGGACATTTTCAAGCCATTACAAAGTGCAATTTCATCGTATTTAACTCGACCCGATCACCTTGATTTCATTCAAAAGGCGTTCGATTTTGCCTATGAAAAACATGCGGGTCAATTGCGAAAATCCGGTGAACCCTACATTATTCACCCAATACAGGTCGCATGTACTCTTGCCGAATACCAAGTAGATCCCTTCACCATTGCAAGTGGTTTAATGCATGATTTGCTTGAAGATACCGATACGAAATATTCCGACTTAAAATCTCTATTTGGCGAGGAAGTCGCAGATATCGTCGAAGGATTAACAAAATTACATTTACTTCATTACGAAGGTTCGAAAGCCTCAGAACAAGTGAAAAATCATCAAAAAATGGTTTTAGCAATGGCAAAAGATATTCGTGTAATTTTCGTAAAACTTTCAGACCGTTTGAATAATATGAGAACTCTTTCGCATTTAGACACTGAACGTCAAATTCGAATCAGTCGTGAGACACTAGATATTTTTGCACCCATTGCCCATCGTCTTGGTATGTATCGTTTGAAAGCAGAATTGGAAGATTTAGCTTTTAAATATTTATATAACGAAGACTATTTAGAAATTCAAAAACAAATTAAAGATAAAAAAGGAAATCGAGAAGTCGACGTTAAACTCATGCAAAAAGAGTTGGAAGTCCTGCTAAAAACAGAAGGATTTCAACAATTTGGCATCAACGGTCGCATCAAAAATATCTATTCAGTGTATCGAAAGATGCATGTTAAAGATTTAGAATTTGAAGAAATCAATGACTTGCTCGCTTTAAGAATCATTGTTGAAACCATCAGCGATTGCTATCGCGCGATTGGGATTGTTCATTCTAAATTTGTGCCCGTTCCCGGTCGTTTTAAAGATTATATTGCGATGCCAAAACCCAATATGTATCAATCTCTGCATACGACGGTTGTCTATCACGGAAAAATCTATGAGATTCAAATTAGAACCAAACAAATGGATGAAATTGCTGAAAAAGGCGTTGCGGCTCACTGGGCTTACAAAGAGAATCAAGGACAGAGCCGGAAGAACATTGAAGATATCATTTCATCGAAACTTCGTTGGTATTCTGAATTAATCAAGTATACTGAAGAATCAAATTCTGATGAGGAAATTCTTAGTATTTTCACGGATGATATTTTGAATGCGAACGTTTATGTTTTTACGCCAAATGGGGATATCATCGACTTAACGGCGGGGGCAACACCGCTTGATTTCGCTTTTAGAATTCATACTCGAATTGGCGAAAAGACGGTTGGTTCAATTGTGAATGGCAAAATTGTTCCTCTAGATTACACGTTAAAAACCGGAGACGTCGTTGAAATTAAGACTTCTCAAAATGCGGTTGGACCCAATGATAACTGGCTTAAAATTGCGAAGACAAGCAATGCGAGAAGTAAAATCAAGAATTTTCTCAATCGTCAACGTCGTGATTTATTAGTTGAGCAGGGCAAAGATGATCTTGAAAAGGAAATTCAAACCCGACATATTACCCTAACATTGTCAGATAAACAATGCAAAGATTTATTTGAGACTAAAGGCGTTAAATCGATTGAAGATTTGTATTATGAAATCGGAAAAAATACAATTTCACCAATTACAATTATCAATGCAATCACCGGTAAAGAAATTATCACCGAAGATATGTTAATTGAATCGATTAACAAAACGCCTGAAACAAAGCGCCAAGGAAAACTTAGAACATTACATTCTGACGTTAATATTGTCGTTGAAGGCTTAACGAATCCTTCGGTCAAATTAGCGAATTGTTGCACCCCTGTGTTAGGGGATGAAATCGTTGGCTATATAACGAAAGGTACCGGAATAGTCGTTCATCGCCAAATTTGTAAAAACGTTCAATCGTTTGTTAAAGAAAGACTGATCGATGTATTTTGGGGAAACAACGCTTTAAAAAAATACGAGACTCAAATCAAGATTACTGTCATCAACCGCGATAATGTTTTAGCTGAAATCATTAACGCCGCGACTTCTTCAAAAGGAAAGATAAACCAAGTTTCGGCACAAGTCAATCGTTCAAAAGAGGGGATCATCAAGATGAGACTCGAAGTGGGATCGGTTATTGAACTTGATCAAGTTTTGGCGAATATTTCAAAAATTCGAGGAATATTCTCCATTGAGAGGATTGCCTAATGAAAGCGGTCGTTCAAAGAGTATTGGAAGCTTCAGTTTCGGTTAATCATCAAATCATTGGATCCATTAAAAAAGGATATTTGATTTTGCTGGGAATTCGTTTTGATGATACAGAGCAAGATGTTCTTTTTTTATCAAGGAAAATCGCCAATTTGAGGATTTTCGAGGATGAAAACAACAAACTGAATCGGTCAATTAAGGATGTTTCAGGATCGATTTTATCCATCTCCCAATTTACGCTATACGGCGACACAAGTGATGGGAACAGACCCTCGTTTTCCGAAGCAGCAAAGCCTGAGGTAGCGAATCCGCTTTATGCTCTATTTAATCAAACATTGTCAGAAAAACACAACATTCCAGTTTCAACCGGCATCTTTGGAAGTGACATGACTGTGCATCTTGTGAATGACGGTCCCTGCACCATCATTTTAGAGAGCCGAAAATAAAGGTCGAACGCTTATATTGTTTGACTTTAAAAGTGTTTAATAATATAATCTTACATATAGTAATATCACAAATTTAATTCTTGGAGGAATTATCATGGATAAGAAACAAGTTGTATTTGACAAAATTAAAGAAATTATCGTTCAAGAACTCGGTGTAAAAGCAGAAAAAGTTGTTTTAACCGCTGCTTTAGCTGATGATTTTGGAGCTGATTCACTCGACGCTCTTGAATTATTTAATCAAATCGAAAGCGAATTCTTAGTCACAATCTCTGATGATGCAGCAATGAAAATGAAAGACGTTAGTGACTTAGTCGACTTTGTTTTAGAGCATGTTAGCGATAAATATTTCGCTTAAATCTGAATTTAATCAATTCTGAATACCTCTAAAAAGAGGATATCGTCCTTGACAAGAGGACGATTTTTTTCAAAAAAAGGAGTATATAAATGATTACTAAAATTAAAGGAACTTATGATTTATTACCTGAACAAACCGCGGCTTGGCAAAAACTGGAAGATGTGATTGCGGCCGTTTCAAAATTATACCATTTTCAAGAAATTCGTACTCCTATTTTTGAAGCTAGCGAACTTTTTCACCGTGGTGTTGGCGATACGACAGATATCGTTAAAAAAGAAACCTACGATTTCTTAGATCGAGGCGATCGTTCGGTGACTTTACGTCCTGAAGGGACGGCTGGTGTCGTTAGAAGCATTATTGAAAATAAACTTTATGCCAGTCCTAATTTACCTCTGAAGTATTATTATGTTGGCCCAATGTTTCGTTATGAAAGACCACAAAAAGGTCGTCAACGTCAATTCCACCAATTTGGTGCTGAAGCAATGGGGTCTTTTGATCCAAGGCTTGACGCTGAAGTCATTGGATATGCAGTAACTCTTCTGAAAGCTTTAAGGCTTGAAAATGTCAAAGTTAAAATCAATTCACTCGGTGATAAAGCGAGTAAGAATGCTTACCGCACAACCTTACAAACTTATTTATCAACACAAATCGATGGATTATGCAGTGATTGTCAACACCGTTATTTAGAGAACCCCTTACGAGTGCTCGATTGCAAAGTTGACCATGACAATCCGATTTTGATTCAAGCGCCTAAACCATTAAATTCACTCAATGAATCAGATCAACAACATTTCAATCAAGTATTAGCGTATCTCGATGGAATGGGAATTGATTACACGGTTGATGAATCTTTGGTTAGAGGGTTAGATTATTATACTCATACGGTATTTGAATTAGAAGCTGATTTACCCACTTTAGGTGCACAAGCAACGCTAGGGGGGGGCGGAAGATATAATGATTTAGTTGAAAGTTTAGACGGACCCTCATTTCCAGCCGTTGGTTTCGCTTTTGGTATGGAAAGATTACTGTTAGCAATGGAAAGTATGGAACAAAAATCCATAACACCTTACACCCATGCTTTTATCATTTCACTGGGAGAGAAAGCAAGTGTTGCTTCAATGTCACTAATAACCAAACTTAGACATGGTGGCTTGATTTGTGACACTGATTTCTTTAGCCGACCTTTAAAAGGACAATTTAAACAAGCTGAAAGAGTTAATCCGAAGTTCATTCTCATTTTAGGTGATGATGAATTGAGTCAAAATGTTGTGAATGTAAAAAATACGAAGACTGGAACACAAGAATCTGTTCCATTAGACGAGGTTTACCATTACATCGTTGAAGCAATTCAAAGTGAAGCACATCAGTGTTCTGGCCATTGTTCTGATTGTGAAGATGATTGCGAATAATACAAAATACCCTGTATTTTATGCTTTAATATGCTATAATTGTTCCTTGGAAGGACGTGATGTTTTTGAAAAAACAACCCATCTCCGATCAAACACTTAATCGTATCATAAAGTATTTAGCCATCGCTTTATTGGTACTGGCCATTTTATTTATGGCAATTCAATTTAAGGATTTGTGGAATTGGCTGACAGCCGCGATTAAGTCAGCAATTGTGCCTGTAGCCTTAGCGTATCTGATTGCTTTGATTATTTTTCCATTAGTCAAATATTTGGAGAAAAAAGGCATAGGTCCGCGTGGCTTATCTTTAGCCATTGTATTTATCCTCGCGGTCGGTTTGATTTTCGCAAGTTTTTATTTCATCACACCTATCATCATTTCAGAAATCAATAACTTTTTCTCCAATGATTTTCCAAGAATTACCACCTATATTACGGTTGATATGCGAGATAGTTTTATTTTAGGTACTGATATTTTCGATCGTATCATGGCTTACATTGAAGATACAAATATTATTGGTGCTTGGCTCAATAATTTATTACCTACCTTTTTAGCATCCATTGGAAGTATTGCTTTACCATTACTTACGACTTTAGCGTTATTACCGATTTTATTACTGTACTACTTAATTGACTATGAAATGATTAACGAACGTTTACGTTCAATTATTCCAGCAAAGCATGAGAAAAACGTTGCTGAATTAGGTTCTCGACTGAATCAAACAGTAGGAGCTTACCTTCGGGGGCAATTACTCCTCATGTTAGCCATTGGTGCTGTAGCGACCATTGTATATAAGCTTATCGGTTTAAAGTATTTCTTCGTATTTGGTTTGATAGTTGGATTAACCAACATTATTCCTTATTTCGGAACGATTATTGCCGCAGTTCCACCCATTATCTACGCATTCATCAGTGCGCCAGTGGGTCCTGGCCCTTTGTTAGTTCTCCTCGTCAATGTTGTTATTCAGTTTATTGAAGGTAACATTTTCCAACCGATTATTATGGGTCACCAACTTGAAATTCATCCCATTGTTATCATTGTCTCGATTTTATTCTTTGGTTCTTTATTTGGTGCGCTCGGAGTTGTATTCGCTTCTCCAATCGCCGCTTCAATTCGAGTCATATGGAATTTCTTTAAGGAATTAAAATCCAGAAAAATGATGCAATCCGATGAGGGAGTTGCGAATTCAGGATGATGGACGTCAAACGTAAAACTCGGATTTATTCTCAATATGAAATCAATGTCATTAATTTTTATGCTTCAATGATTTGGTTATTGCCGATTGTTCTTGTTGTTACTTACGTATTTGAAGTTGATCAATTGCTCAATATTAACCAATTCATCATTTGGCTTGCTATTTCGAATGGCATTATTACACTATTGGGAACCGTTATTTTATTACTAAAAAGAGATACCATGAAACGCCATGTCAAGGCAGGATATCGCAATGAATTTGTTTATTTGCTTTTCATTTGTGCTTTCGGTTTATTAGGGTTTGCTGTTTTTTATGACTACATGGGATTTGATCGACAGTATATTGCGAATGTATTAATTGTATTAGCTGCTTTTTTGGTTTATATTTTATTAAATCTTGGCCGTAAAATCTTTAAATTTGATTATATGAAAAAGAAATAAAGGCTGCGGTTGCAGCCTTATTTGTTGGGAGTGATTTTATGCGATTTCAACGTCTGGAAGCCCTGATTGGTGCTGCAAAACTGGATCGTCTTAAACAAAAAACGGTCATGGTTTGTGGTATCGGTGGCGTGGGTTCTTATGCAGCTGAAGCATTGGCGCGAAGTGGTATCGGTCATTTGATTTTGATTGATGGTGATGTGGTTGATATAACCAACATCAATCGTCAAATCATCGCTTTAAATTCTACCGTTCATCAACCCAAAGTTGAAGTGATGAAGAATCGAATCAATGACATTAATCCTGATGCGATTGTCACGCCCTTAAGAACTGTGATTGACGATTCATCCATTGATATGATTTTGAATTACCGTCCAGATTTTGTTATTGATGCAATCGATTCAGTCGCTTCAAAGTGTTTATTAATTTCTCGATGCATTCAAAATAATATTCCGATTATTTCATCGATGGGTTTTGCTTTAAAAATGCACCCTGAAAAGATTCAAATAACAACACTTGCAAAAACCGAAATGGATCCACTAGCAAAAGAAATTCGATACCGATTAAGAAAAGCAGATATCACACTGAACTTTCCAGTGGTTTATTCTAATGAATTTCCAAAAGTATCACAAGATGAAATAGTGAAGTTAGGAAGTAGCGCATTTGTTCCCCCTGCGGCGGGACTCATGCTTGCTTCATATGTTGTAAATCTTTTTGTCGAAGAGGAGAATTAGAATGAAAAAAATTATTTTAGCAGGTGGATGTTTTTGGGGTGTAGAAGCCTATTTTTCGCGTGTCAAAGGTGTAGAAACAACTCAAGTTGGCTATACAGACGCTGAAGGTAAAAATCCAACTTATCGCGATGTATGTAATAGTTCAGGACACGTTGAGGCCGTTTTCCTCACTTATGATGAAACCGTCACGCCCTTAGAAAAAATCTTAGAACATTTCTTTAGAATTATTGATCCTACTGAAAATAATCGCCAAGGTCATGACATTGGCGTTCAATATCGTACAGCTATTTTTTATTATGATGAGTCAGATGTTGCAAAAATCAATGAATTTATCGTTCAACTTCAGAAAAAATACACAAAGAAGATATATACTTATCTTAAGCCAGCTGGTATTTTTTATGATGCTGAAGATTATCATCAAGATTATTTGCTCAAAAATCCAACAGGTTATTGCCACATTAATCTTCATCTCTTAAAAAAAGAGGAGGCAAAGGAATAAATGATGCCACATATAAAAATCCATCCAGAAGTACAAAATGCAATTGATAACCATTTGCCCATTGTTGCACTAGAATCGACGATTATTTCTCATGGCATGCCTTATCCTCAAAATATATCAACTGCAAAACAATGTGAAGCAATTATTCGTGAAAACGGAGCCGTTCCGGCAACCATCGCAATCATCGATGGCATTATTACAATCGGACTTACCGATAAAGAACTTCATAAAATTGCGATTGATACTTCTCATGTATACAAAACATCTCGCCGTGACTTTCCGTATGTCATCAGTCAAAAAAAAGATGGCGCACTCACTGTTTCAGCGACGATGATTGCTGCAAAACTTGCCAATATTAAGTTTTTCGCAACCGGCGGAATTGGGGGCGTGCATCGTAACGCTGAAGTCACGATGGATATTTCAGCCGATTTAGAAGAACTTGGAAAAACCGATGTGACCGTTGTTTGTGCTGGCGCAAAATCGATTCTTGATTTAGGAAAAACGTTAGAATATTTAGAAACCAAAGGTGTACCGGTCATTGGCTATCAAACAAAGATATTACCTGCATTTTATACCCGAGAGTCTGATTTTGAAGTCGACTTCCGATTAGATTCACCCAATGCTATCGCTGATTTTATACATTCAAAAGAGGCACTCGGATTATCTGGCGGAATTCTCATTTGCAATCCGATTCCTGAAGCAAATTCCTTTCCACGAAGAATAATCGACGATGCCATTGATAAAGCTGTTATTGATATGGAATCATTAGGAATTAAAGGAAAAGAAACGACGCCATTTCTATTAAAACGAATCGTTGAAATAACCGGTGGTAAAAGTTTAGAAGCAAATATTGCTTTAGTCTATAATAATTGTAAATTGGCTGCACAAATCGCTAAATCATATACTGAAAGGAAATAATACTATGAAGCGAAATAATTATATCTCTTGGGATACCTATTTCATGGGCGTTGCCTACTTATCTTCTTTGAGATCAAAAGATGATTCGAGCCAAGTCGGCGCTTGCATCGTCAATCAGAAGAACCGAATCGTTGGGATTGGTTATAATGGTTTGCCAATCGGATGTGAGGATGATGAATTTCCTTGGGAACGGGAAGGCGATTTTTTAAGTACAAAGTATCCGTATGTTGTTCATGCCGAGCCCAATGCTATTTTAAATGCAACGGTTCCGCTCGATGGCTCTAAGATTTATGTAACCCTCTTTCCTTGTAATGAATGTGCCAAATTGATTATTCAATCCGGCATCAAAGAAATCATCTATTTATGTGATAAATATTTAGGAACGGATACAGATATCGCTTCAAAAAGAATGTTAAAAGCCTCTGGTGTTTCGACTCGCAAACTTGAAGCATTTAATCTGTCGGTGACTATTAATGAATGAATTGACTGAAAAAGCCTGGCCCATTGTCAGGTTATTGATTCTTCCCTATCTCTTTCTCATGTTTTTATTAATTTACCCCATTGAATATTATTTGGACGCACCCGGGGGATTAACGGAAGTTGAAAGTTTAATCGAAATTGATTATAACGTTGAAAAAGAAACCTATGGAACCATTTCAACAACTTATATTGTTGCTTTAAACCGCCCAAGTTTTTTTCAATTTATGGTGGGTTATTTTAGCCCCTATACCACGATTGACGCTTTGACGGGATCTTATGCAGATTATACCAATGAAGAGATTTCGCAAATCAGTTATTGGGATAAGTATACGTCGGTTGATGCCTCTATCATCGTTGCTTTTTTAGCTGCTAGTAATGAAAATTCTGAAATTGTCATTGATTATGTTGAAAAAATCTTTGTTTTTGGAAAAGCGACTTATTTATCCAATTATGATCTGATTTCATTTGGCGATGAATTTATTTCTCTAAATGGCGATAACGGAATTGTTTCATCGCTTGATGAAGTCGCCGCTAATACAGCATTAAATGATACCTATGATTTCACATTTAGAAATTCAAAGGGTGAAAACTACATTGTCTCATTGACAAAGGATGCTGAAACCTCTAAATTTGGAATTACGTTTAGAACCGCATTTATCGTCAACCGTGAAACGACTTTCCCTGAGTATTCAGTGTCGAATTCAAACATAGGCGGACCGAGTGGAGGGTTGTTACAAACCCTCGCCATTTACAACATGTTGATTTCGGAAGATATTACGCATGGACTTAAAATCGCAGGTACTGGAACCATTCAGTATGATGGAAGTGTGGGATATATCGGTGGAGTTAAACAAAAAATCGCTACCGCATATTTAAATAAAGTGGACGTATTCTTTATTCCAAATCTCGATGATAATTATGCTTATGACAACTACCAAGAAGCTTTAAAAGCATGTGAAGAACTCAATATTGACCCAACCGGTTGGCTTGTACCGGTCGCAACTTTCCAAGATGCGCTCGATTACTTAGAAGGACTCGGTGATTAATATGAAAAACTTTTTAAGCAAGTGGGTTGAACTCAAAACCGAATTCGGTTTAAAAGCAATCATCGATTCTTTAATGGCAGGCGTCGTCTATGGGATGTTAATATTTGTTCCTGTTTATATTATTTTTGCCGAAATAGCGATGATTTTTATGTATCAACTATATACGATTATCGTCCTAATTGTTTTCAGTGCAATGTTAAATGTCTATGTTATCAATAAATTGGCTGCGAAAGCGTTAAAGTTAAAAAAACCAGATGCAACTTCCGATATTAAAATGGTTATGATTTACCATGCATGTTTTTGGATGTCGATTGTCTTAATCATCGGTTTACTTTTTATCTTTGTTATTATCCCGATTTTATGGGTTTAGAAGGAGTTATGTTATGATTTTATACCTTGTCATTGCGGTGACACTCATTATCATTGATCAGTTAACGAAAGCTTGGGTTGTCACGGCATTTGAAAGTGTAGGCGACACGATTCCAATCATCAATAATTTTTTTCATTTCACATATGTTAGAAACCCCGGTGCTGTTTTTGGTCTCGGAGGCGACAGTGGTTATAATTATTTAATTTTTATTGGTTTTGGTATCATTGCAATTGGTTTATTTTCCTACATGTTCATTACAAACAACTGGAAAGATCGTCGAAAAATAATCTATAACATCAGCCTTGCTTTGCTTGTTGCCGGGACAATGGGTAATTTTATCGATCGTATTTTCCAACCCGATCATCGTGTGGTCGATTTTCTTGATTTTCGTGGGATCTGGGATTATGTTTTTAATGTGGCGGACATGTGTTTGACGGTCGGAATTTCGTTATTTATGTTTGACCAATTTATTCTCGATCCAAAAAGGGTGAAGGCTGATGCTAACAGAGTTTGAGTATGCGATTGAATATGTGGTTACTGAAATAGACGAATTATCAAGGATTGATAAATTCGTTTCTTTGATGTTTCCTCAGTATTCACGAACACTCGTTCAAAAAATCATCAAACAAGAAGCACTCATTGTCAATGGCCAATCTTCTAAGTCAAATTATGTTGTTAGGGTTGGCGACTTAATCCAAATCAGTGAAATACCCTTTGTAGAAATGGATATAAAACCAGAATCCTTGGATTTAAATATTGTGTATGAAGACGACGAAGTCTTGGTTGTTGATAAGCCTTCAGGAATGGTGGTTCATCCAGCTCCTGGTAATTATGAACATACGTTAGTCAATGGTCTTTTATATCATATCAATCAACTGTCTACAGGATCACATCCATTTAGACCGGGGATTGTTCATCGCATTGATAAAGATACAAGTGGTCTCTTAATGGTTGCTAAAAATGATGAAGCTCATCGTATTTTAGCAGAAGAGTTAAAACAGAAAGTGACCAAAAGAGAGTATATTGCATTAGTAGCCGGTCGAATAAATAATACAACCGGTAAAATTGATGCTCCCATCGGAAGAGATTTTAAGGACCGTAAGAAAATGAAAGTTTCGGATGTTGGTAAAATCGCAGTGACTCATTTTTCTGTGCTTGAACGATTTGAAGATGCAACACTTGTGAAATGCATCTTAGAAACGGGCCGAACCCATCAAATTCGCGTTCACATGGCGTTTATCGGTCATCCTGTCATTGGTGATCCTGTTTATTCAAAAAAAGGCTCTGACTCGGATTTTGGACAGTATTTACACGCTGCAGTATTAGGGTTTACTCATCCGGTGACGAAAGCATATATGGAATTTATCTCACCCCTGCCAAAGGATTTTGAAGAGAAATTAATTCAATACCGTAAAAATTAACTACATTCGTGTAGTTTTTTTTAATTTTTATTGATTTTTGTATTTACTTGGAATATAATAATATCGTGACCAGGTGGTCACTCATTGAAAAGGGTGAAAAATATGATTCAAAATTCGAGTTTAAGTCATCGAATATTAGTCGCTGCACTTCAAGAGTTTGGGACGAAAGGGTACAGTTTGTCGTCAACAAACACGATTGCATTGAAGGCGGATGTATCAAAAGGAACTGTATTTAAAAAATTCAAGAGTAAAGCTGAGTTATTTTATGCGGTCTATTCGATTGAATTAGATAAGTTCTTATCTGAATATCAAACTTTCCAAAAGGTTGTATCAAAAAATGTTTTTGAACAGATTATTGACATAATCATCTGGAAAGGGAACTACACAAGGGATCACCCTGAAGCTGCGAATGTCCTGTTAGAAGGAATCGCAAATCCTCCCAAAGAAATAAAGGACAAACTGCTTCAATCGCTGGTCTTACTTCGTGAATTATCGATTTCATCCCTATTTTCACAGATTAACCGCGACAATTTGCGAGATGACATCTCAAAAGAAACATTTGAACGCACCCTCAATCTCGCAATCGCTGGACTTCAAGCCACCTACATTAATAAAAATGTGAATTACGAATTATTGAATTCTATAAAAGAAGAATCAATTGAGTTTTTAAAAATCATCATCCGAGGAATGGAGAAATAACAACGATGTCTTATCTATTCGAAGTCAAAGATTTGTGTTTCAAATATCCAAAGCATCACGAGGATAC
Organism: Caryophanales bacterium UBA5632; assembly: GCA_002421405.1. Taxonomy (GTDB): domain Bacteria; phylum Bacillota_I; class Bacilli_A; order Izemoplasmatales; family Hujiaoplasmataceae; genus UBA5603. The sequence goes on from DIJY01000105.1 coordinate 16,358, forward strand.
AATAAAATCAATCTCATTTTCAGTGGAAAAAGGTATTATTTTTGGTCTTTTAGGTCCTTCTGGAGCCGGAAAATCAACCACTCAAAAAATCTTAACAAAATTATTAACCGGCTATAGTGGAAGCATTCTTTATAATGGACAAGATTTAAATTCATATAACAAAAGTTACTATGAAAATATCGGTGTTGGTTTTGAAATGCCAGTTCATTTCAATAAACTGACTGCCATGGAAAATTTAGATTATTTTGCCGGGCTTTATAAAACAACCCTCAATTACGAAGAACTTCTTCGGAGGGTTGGTTTATATGAGGCGAAAGATCAAATGGTCGGCGAATTTTCTAAGGGAATGAAAATTCGACTCAATTTTGTCCGTGCGCTTATTAACAATCCTGATGTACTGTTTTTAGATGAACCGACCAATGGGCTAGATCCAAAAAATGCAAAAGTCATTAAAGACATTATTCACGAATTGAAAGAACAAGGTAAAACAATCTTTATTACCACTCACTTAATGGGTGACGTTGAACAATTATGTGATAAGGTTGTATTCATTACAAAAGGTAAAATAAGCGACGTATCAACGCCTCGAGAATTAAAACTTAAACATGGAAAAAAAGAGATATATGTAGAATATCTCGATGGGAATACAAGAAAAAAGGACACTTTTTCTTTACAAAACATCGGAACGGATCAAGCCTTTTTAGATTTAATCAAAAATTACGATGTAGAAACCATTCATAGCGGTGAAACGTCGATGGAAGATATTTTCATCAAAGTGACGGGTGAAGAGAAGTATGAGTAGCTTACTCCATCTTGTGAAAGGTGAAATTATCCGTTTGTTTAAGTATAAAATTGTTTTTTTTGGTATTTTAGTCTCCCTGATCTGGTTATTAGTGATTGGTTTTCAAACCCCAGAACAAGCTCTAGCAATCATACCGCTGATGATTGTCACAGACTCAGGACTCATGGCCATTATTTTGATTGGCGCGAGTTTCTATTTTGAAAAACAAGAGAATACTGTCAAATCTTTATTAGTTTCTCCTGTTTCGCTTGTTCAAGTCATGATAGCAAAAATCTTCTCGGCCATCTTTACTGCTTTTATTTCGCTTGTAATCGTGGTAGGATTTGCAGTGATTTATCATGAAATCGACGTTCAAATTCTAAAATTATTACTTTTTATGTTTTCAATTGTGATTAGTCATACCGCAATTGGATATATCTTGATTTTGAGAAGCAAAGATTTTATGTCGATGCTTGTAAAATATGCTGGTCTCATGCTTCTTTTTTATACACCAACATTATTACTCGCATTAGAAATAGTTTCAAATGATTTTGAGATATTAGCATTCATCTCACCGAGTTATTCAGGAGAATTTCTAATTAAGAGTGCATTTGTTCAATTAGGCACTTTCAAACAAGTCATCGCTTTTGTATACTTGATGGGTTTAGGCCTTGGCATCTATGGGGGTTATGTTTATACTAAATTTAAGAAAGTCGCTATTGAGGGGTGATAACCATGAAAAAATATTTAAGTTTAGTTAAATACGAATTTAAAACCATTGTTAAAGACCTCATGAATCTGTTTATTTTGCTTTATCCGGTTTTAATGTTATTTATTTGTGGATTTTTACTTCCAGCAATCGTTCAAAGAACAAGCCCATCAGATCCGAATGCTCAAGCACTTGTTTTACTCATAGGATTTGTGATGTTGATCTCTATTGGCGGTTTTATGATGGGGGCAATGCTCGGCTTTTCTTTTCTCGACAATCGTGATGAGAATACGCTATTAAATATCGCTGCTTCACCTGTCACGGTTTCAGGATATGCAACTTTTAAAATCATCTATACTTATATCTTAGCAATACTTGGAAATATCTTTATGGTGGGTGGATTAAAATTATTAGCCAGTGAAAGTTATGTTGTCAATTATGGTGGAATTACCGTTGGACTGCTCGATAATATTACGTATGGGCATATCATTATTTTTGCCTTGGTATCGGGGTTAATCGTCCCCTGTATCGCTTTAGTCTTAGGAGCACTTGCGAAGAATAAGATTGAAGGATTCGCAATGATTAAAGGTGGCGGATTAATCGTGATGATTCCCATGCTAATTTTGCTAGAGTCATTCCAAGATGCAAAACAATATATATTTGGTATTTTTCCTAATTTTTGGCCGATGAAAGCAGTATTAAATCTTGTTTTAGGAACTCAAAATGCAGCAAATATGAACTTTTGGCTTTACATGCTCATAGGAGCAATTTATCCAATATTTCTCGGTATTTTAGCTTTAAAAATGTTTATCAAAAAATTAACTTAACAAAGGAGGCATTAAAATGGATTGGTACTGGTGGGTCTTGATTGGTGTTGGGCTTGTGGCAATAGGTTATTTGAAATTAAAACTTTTCAATAAGATTGTAAAAAAACCAAAAGATAAGTCACAACACGAAGAAGAAGACTAGACATAACAAAAGAAAGCAGTGGTTTCGCTGCTTTTTTTGATTTTGGTTGACTACAACCATGAAAGAGACTACAATGAAATTAAGTAATAATACTTAAGGAGATATTAAAATGAAAAGATTTTTATCGGTTGCAATGGTTTTATGTTTAGTTTTTATCTTATTCGGATGTGTTAATTTCGACAACATCAAATCTGATTTTGAAGAAGCAAATTATACTTATTCACAAGATGGTAGTTCATGGATTTCTGGTTTATTAACTGGATTTGAAGAAGAAGGAATAACCATTAAAGTTCATGTCTTTACAAGAGGCCTTAATACTGCAATTGTTTTAGAATTTGACGCAGAAAAAGAAATGAGAAAACAACTTGAAGAGAATGAGACACTCATTAATTTAATTGCAGATTTAGATGATGCAAAGTTGGTGAGAGGAAACTTCTTATTAATTCCAATCTCATTGACGACAGAGGGTAAAGATGAAATGATTGAAATCTTCAATGGCAAATACGAATCAGATCTTAACTATAAAGAATAAAATAATAAACGATGGCTTGATTTCAAGTCATCGTTTTTTTTAATTAGGTTATTTCGCTTTTTTGTAAAGTTCGTTAACAACGTCCCAGTTTACAACATTAAAGAAAGCATTGATGTATTCTGGTCTCCGGTTTTGGTATTTTAAATAATAAGCATGTTCCCAAACATCGAGACCAAGAATGGGTTTTCCATATGCAAATACCGGATCTTGATTCGGCGTTGAAACAATTTCTAAACGGTTGTGTTTATTGACAATTAGCCAAGCCCAACCAGATCCAAAGCGTGTCTTCGCTGCGTTCGCAAACAATTCTTTAAAAGTGTCAAATGATCCAAACGTTGTATCAATGTCATCTTTCAAAACACCTTTTGGCAGTGCTCCATGATTAATTTTCAATAATGTCCAGAACAATGAATGGTTGTAATGCCCACCACCATTGTTTTTAACTGCAGTTTGAATGTCTGAGGGAAGCGTCTCGAGATTGATTAACAAATCTTCTAAGCTTGTGTTGTACAATTCTGGATGCTTGTCTAGAGCACCATTAAGATTGTCAACGTAGGCCTGATGATGTTTCGAGTGATGAATCGTCATCGTCATTTCATCGATAAATGGTTCAAGGGCATTATAGCCGTAATTAAGTGTCGGTAATGTATGTTTCATAATTTAAATCCTCCTAATATATTTGTGATTTATACCTTAATCTAACACGAATTTATCGGCAATGCAAATCATATGCATTAAAAGTTAGGGTAATCTAACTATTATTTAAAAAAACACCCTTTTCAAAAGAAAAGGGCTGATAATGTCTTATTTATTAACGATTCTATCGAGATTTTTAAAATTCATTTTGGCTACTTTTGGTAAAAAATCAATCCCTTTTTTGATGACGATGACTTTTCCGATCACATCGACACCAGGACCGGCTCCATAGGGTAAAACTAAACCTGCCATTTTGTTTAATTCTTCCATGCAAGTAATGAAAGTGTATCTCGCTATGATGCTCGCAGCAGCAACGCTTAAGTGAATACTTTCAGCTTTTTCCATGAAAGTAATATTTTGATAGGTATCAATCGCATTTAAGTATTCAAAATACAATTTGGGGCTGCAAAACTGATCTAAAATGACATATTCAATGGGGTCTTTGACAAGTTTAATACATTTTTTGATTGCGTGATTATGTAAATAAGCTTTAATTTTATTCATATTGAAACCTTGTCTCGTCAGGTCATTAAACTTTGGGTTATCAGTAACAAGTACAACATTTGGAATCATCGATTTCAATTTAGGAGCGATCGACACCATGTATTCATCTGTCATGAGTTTTGAATCTCTAATTTTCATTTGTTCTAAAGCGGGAATCATCGATTTTGGAACGAAAGTTGTCGCAACGACAACAGGACCAAAAAAGTCACCAGTTCCAACTTCATCAGAACCAATTGAAGATGAAAAATACAGTGTGGTATTTGAAATATCATTTTGAATTATATTAGTAGGCTTGCTTTCGCTTTCTGTTTTACATTCAAAGCCAATGATCTCAGACCACATGAGGTAGTCTTCATAGGCGTTTTTCCCTTGTAGCATTGCCTTCATCGTATTGTAAAGTGTTAAGGTCACATCCTCGTTTTTTAAAATCATCAGAATGCGCGAATCGACGGGAATTTCCGGTTGTACTCCATAGTGTTCTAAAAAGAGGTCAATATCACCTTTTTTAAAGGTAAATACATAGTTCATAATCTCACATCCCGGGTTACATTTTACCACACTCTATGATAGAATAGAAGATAAAGACGGGTGAAAAAATATGATGTTTAATCAAACCGTGCTTGAATTTCCAAAGATTTTAGCACAAATAAGAAATTTTGCCGCAACAGATTTAGGAAAAATCAGGGTCATGGCTTTAGAAGCTACAAACGATCAAGAGCAAATTAAAATTTGGCTGGAAGAAACATTTGAAGCGAAAATCATGATTCAACGTTACGATTCATCGCCGATGGGCGGTGTTTTAAACGTAGCCGAATGTATCAAACGCGCAAGTCTCGGTTCAACCTTATCGATTGAAGATTTACTGAGAGTTGTTTCTTTAGTTGAAGCGGTTGCGAGTAATCAAAGATATATTCGTAAAATCCGTCAACTTGAAATACCGTCGTTAACACTAAACCATTATTATGATGATTTAGTTTCACTTTCGATCATCAAAACGGAAATCGATAAATGTATCGATGTAAAAGGACAGGTTTATGATGACGCTTCTGAAGAACTTTCATCGGTTCGAAAAAAATTGTCAGTCAGTCATAAACGTGTAACTGAAAAAATGGAAAGCCTTCTAAAAAGCGAAAGTCAAAAATTAACTGATAGCATCATTACCATTCGCAATAACCGATTGGTTTTACCGGTCAAAGCCGAATTCAAAAATAGTTTTAAAGGCATTATGCATGATCAATCAAGTTCGAGAGAAACGGTCTTCATCGAACCAATGAGTTGTGTTGAAATCAACAATTTAATCCAAACACTGTATTTACAAGAAAACGAAGCGATTGAAAAGATTCTAGCAAGATTATCCGGCATTGTTGGCGAAAATTCAGAGGCTTTAACGAGCAATTTTAATATATTAACAAACCTTGATGTCATTTTTGCAAAAGCAAAATACGCAATTTCAACCGATTCAACAAAACCGGATATCACCGATAAAAATATCCACCTCATAAAAGCACGGCATCCGCTAATCCCAAGAGAATCCGTTGTATCAAATACCATTCATTTTGGAAATTATCATTCGATTATTATTACCGGTCCGAATACGGGAGGAAAAACCGTTGCCTTAAAACTTCTTGGGCTTCTATCTATCATGGTACAATCTGGACTTTTAATCCCAGTCGATGAAGGTTCAAAAACTAGGGTGTTCTCAAATGTATTTGCTGATATCGGCGATGAACAATCCATTGAACAGTCCTTATCTACTTTTTCTAGTCATATCACAAAGATTATTAAAATTCTTGAGTTGGTTGACTCACAATCCCTTGTTTTGCTTGACGAACTTGGTTCAGGAACTGACCCAAAAGAAGGTGCTTCACTAGCTATATCTATCATGGACTACCTTCGAATGAAAAAAGCATATACGATGGTAACAACCCATTACCCCGAAATGAAATTATATGCATTCAATCTAGATGACACCGTCAATGCATCGGTTGAATTTGATATCGATACCTTAAAACCGACTTACAAACTCCAAATTGGGACACCAGGCACCTCAAACGCACTTGAAATAGCGACAAGATTAGGTTTAAGAAGCGATATTATTGAACATGCAAAAAAAGTCTCATTGTCTTTTGATAATGAGACAACGATTTTGATGAAGAAATTAGAAATTCAAAGCATTGAATTAAATCAAGAGATAGATGACTATAAATCTAAAAAGACTGCATTAGAATTGCGAAATCAAGAAATACAAAAAACGCTTGATCAAACGAAAGCGGAACAAAATAAAGCCTATAAAGAACTCGAAAAATTCAAGGCTGAAATCATAGAGAAAACCAAAGAAGAAGCGATGGCTTTAATTCAAGAACTTGATCAGATGCGCAAACAAGAAAACTTCAAAGAACATGAGTTAGCCAAACTTAAACACGATGTTAAGAATCTTGGATCTGACCCGATTTTAATGAAAAAAATTAATCAAAAAAAGATTAGTGTTGGTGATATTGTGACTGTCATTCCTTATCAAAAACAAGGGATTGTCATGAAACTATCTGGAACGAATAAATTTGAAGTACAAATGGGTATTTTATCTTCCGTGTTTTCAGAGGATCAATTAGAGTTTTCAGATCGTAAATCAGCTGATCAAAAAGTGAAAGTGTCTGTTACTCGTTCTAGTAATACAAAAATTGAATTGGATTTAAGAGGAATGAGATATGAAGAAGCCATGATAGCTTTAGAAAAACATATCGATGATTGTCTGATTAACAATTTAGAATTTACTTATATTATCCACGGATACGGTACGGGCGCTTTAAGAAAAGGCGTTCAAGAACTGATTCGAAAGAATAAACAAATCAAATCTTCTCGTGTTGGTGGCGAAGGTGAAGGCGGTTCGGGTGTTACGGTATTATATTTCAAATAAGAGGGATATTGAATATGTTAGAATTCAGTAAAGAAAACCTTAATATTTGTCAAAATTTAATCGATACTCAGACCGTATTACTTGAATTCTATGCTAATTGGTGCGGAACATGTCGGAGTGTCTCAAGAATGTTACATCATGTTGATAGCTTAAATGTTTTAAAAATTATTCGAATTGATATCGATCAACATAAAGATTTCATGAAAAAATATGAAATTCTCGGTGTTCCTGTTATCTTACTACTTAATCAAGGAAAAGAAGTTATTCGATTGGGTGGATCAATCAATTTTGAAGAATTTAAGAATTGGATTCATCAAGTCGAAGAATTTAAAGAATTGTCGTGAGACGATTCTTTTTTGGATGGAAAAAAACTTTATTCCATGCTTATTGTATGGTATAATCTTTTTGTGATTTGAGGTGTGACGATGGATGGAATCATATTAGTCGATAAGCCTAAAGGTTGGACGAGCCATGATGTCGTTTCAAAATTAAGAAAACAACTAAATATCAAAAGAATCGGACATACCGGAACCTTAGATCCGATGGCTACTGGGGTCTTGGTAGTCTGCCTCCGAAATGCAACAAAATTTGTTAAATATTTATCAGATCATGATAAAGAATATTTCGCTGAAGTAACCTTAGGAATTAGTACAAACACAGATGATATCACGGGTGAAATAACTGAAGAAACTCAAGTTACTCATCTTGATGTCGATGTTTTAGTAAACGCATTAAATTCATTTGTTGGAACAATCAAACAAGTTCCTCCTGTGGCATCCGCCATTAAAATAAATGGTAAAAGAGCTTATGAGTTTATTCATAAAAACCAAGAAGCTCCTATTATGACTCCAAGGGAAGTTACGATTCATGATATCAATTTAGTGAACGAACCTTCTTTCATTAACGAAAAATGTCGGTTTACTATCCATGTTGAATGCTCAAAAGGTACTTACATTCGTTCACTTGCGAGAGATATTGGGAATGCTTTAGATATTCCTGCCACTTTATCGAATTTAAGACGCACAAGAGTGGGTCAATTTCTTGTTAAAGATGCCTTGCCGATTAACGATATAACAGTTGATCAACTTCAATTGATAAACCCAATTCATCATCTAGGATTTCAAGAAATCTCTATCGACGATGAATATCTTTTTAAAGTTTCAAATGGTGCATTTTTGCCGCTTAATTTGTTCCCTACGACAAATGAAACAGTTGTTTGTAATCAACAAGGGACTGCATTAGCGATATATACATATGATTCAACGAAAAATATTATGAGATTGTCGGTGTTATTATAATGGAAATACTTACTCTAAACTATAACGACTCGATTGCATTAAGTGATTTAGTCGTATCACTTGGATTCTTTGATGGCGTTCATGTTGCCCATCAAACGTTATTGAATAAAACATTAGAAATCGCCGCTAAGTCAAAAAAGAAATCGGCGATGATGACTTTTTCAACCCATGTTTTATCTTATATTCAAAACCAAGAGTTCAATCATTTGACCAACCTCGATGAAAAAGCGAAGATTGCTTCAAAAATGGGATTTGATTATTTATTTGTTTTTGAAGTAACAGACAACTTAATCAAGCTTGAACCAGAAATTTTCATCTCACGTTTCTTGGCATGTGCAAGTATCGTGGTCGTCGGATTTGATTTTACTTTTGGAAAGCATGGAAAAGGGAATGCAGAATTATTGAAATCATCAACGCTCTTTGAAACCATCGTCTTAGATGAAATGATGTATGCTTCAGAAAAGATTGGTTCAACGCGCATTAGAGAAGCCTTATTATCGGGAGAAATTGAATTAGCCAATGAATTATTAGGCTATCGTTATACTATTTCAGGTGAAGTTATCAAAGGCAGAGGTCGAGGTAAATACCTTGGTTTCCCAACCGCTAATATTGATTACGATGGGTATTTGCTTCCAAAAGCAGGCGTTTACGTTACCACCACAATCATTGATGGCATCGAATATGAATCCATGTCTAATGTAGGTGATAATCCTACTTTCGCGAATAAATTTGTTACTTTTGAAGTCAATATCTTTAAGTGGTCACATTCACTCTATGGAAAAACCGTTTCAATTGCTTTTGAAAAATACTTAAGAGATGAAATTAAATATGATTCAACCAGTGAATTGGTTGCTAGAATGCATATTGATGAAAAAGAAACACTCGAATTCTTTAAGAAAAAGAGGTCTTAATATGAAAAAGATTAGTAAAACCTTTTGGATTACACTAGGAATTGCTGCACTGTTTTTTATTATCATGCTTTTATTGTCAAGCGTATTGGATTTAGGAGAAAGAATTCGTTCTGTCAGTCCCTATCTCGAATACGGATTTTATGGTTTTTCTGCAGTATTATTTATCTTACTAATCATAAGACCGATTTTTATTGTCGTTTTCTCGCCAACATTTTCGATTGATACACTCTTTGATGAAGAAACGAATGCGAGAAAGAATTTTCACATGTACAAAAAAGTTGCAAATAATCTTTTAGAAGAAGATTACTTGAAAGAAGAACAAAAAGAAGCTATTAAGACAGCGTTACCTGATTCGTTGATGTTAAAGTCGGTATTAGGGAAGATTTTTGATGAAACCATTAAAAAAGAGTTAAACAAAATCATCGTCGGTCACGCTGAAACTGTCTTTCTTTCAACTGCCATTAGTCAGAACGGAAGACTTGATTTAGCCGCCGTGTTAATTATCAATTTGCGACTCATTAAAGAATTAGTTGTAAAATGCGGCTTTAGACCTAGTTATGCGGCTTTAGGAAAACTGTCATTGAATGTTATGAGTTCCGCTCTTATTGCTGAATCGCTTGAAGGTATCGACCTCAATGAATTATTTCCAGCGAAAGGATTACAAGCACTCAACGAAATACCTTTCTTAAAGATTTTAACTGGTTCCCTTGCTCAGGGGGTTGGAAATGCATTACTTTGCCTAAGGGTAGGAATCATTTGCCGAAACTTCTTATTTATGAATCTTAAAGGCCAAACAAAAAAAGAATTACGGAAATTTGCTTTCGCAGAAGCGATTGTATTATTACCTAGTGTTCTTGTTGAATCAGTCAAAAGAATGCCTTCTAGATTGAAATCTATTTTTGAAAAATTCGTTTAGAGTTCAAAAAGATTGATTTAAGGCAAGTGATTTGTTATAATAAAACAGCGATTAAATTCTATGGAGGATACAAATGATAATTGACAAACTTAGCGGGTCAAAGGTACGCTTTGAAGTGACCGTGACCAAAGAGCTTTTTGAACATGCACTCGATCACGCTTTCGAGGAAGTCAATCAAAAAGTAGAAATCAAAGGCTTTCGTAAAGGCCATGCACCCAGAAGTGTATATGAAGCTAAATACGGTGTAGAATCTTTATTTGAAGAAGCAATCAACCACGCAATGCAAGATACTTATTACGATGCAGTAGTTGAAAACAATCTTTCTGTTGTAGCACAACCAAAAATCAACTTAGATTTTAACAAAGTAAAACGCGGAGAAGACTTTACTTATGAAGTCGTTGTTGCTGTTAAGCCTGAGATTCAACTTGGAGAATATTTAGGGCTTGAAGTTAAAAAATCTCATGATGTTGCAACTGATGAAGAAATCGAAGCAGCAATGAGCAAAGAATTAGAAAAAAATGCTGAGATGGTTTTAAAAGAAACAGGCGCACTCGAAGTTACCGATACAGCCGTTTTTGATTTTTCTGGTTCTGTTGATGGTGTCAAATTTGAGGGTGGAACCTCTGAAAATTATGAACTCGTTATCGGCTCTGGTCAATTTATTCCGGGATTTGAAGAACAAATGATTGGAATGACTCCAGAATCGGAGAAAAATGTTGTTGTGACATTCCCTAAGGATTATCATGAGGCTTCACTTGCCGGCAAAGAAGCAATTTTCGCTGTAAAATTACACGAAATCAAACAACGTGTTGTTCCAACAATCTCAAATGATTTTGTGATGGGACTTGATTTAGAAAACGTCACCACCGTTGATGAATATAAAGCTCACATCAAAGCAGACCTCGAGAAAGGCAAAGCAGAACGAAACGTTAGTGAAGCGACGAATAAAGTTGTTGAATTAGCAACGGCGAATGCCACTTTTGAAGTTCCTGAAGAAATGATTAAAGAAGAATCAGCAAGAATTCATGAAACGACTGAAAAACAAATTAAACAATATGGCTTAGATTTTGACATGTATTTGCAATATATGGGAAAAACAAAAGAAGTTTACGATGCTGACCTTTTAGCACAAGCGACGAGAACGATTCGTTCTCAACTCGTTGTCGAAGCCATCGGAAAAAAAGAAAACTTAACGGCTACCAAAGAAGAGATTCAAGAAAAATATCTTGAAATCGTTGAACAATATAAGAGCCAAAACGTTACATTAGAACAAGCTCAAGCTGCCATCCCTGAAACTGCAGTTATTGATGAAATCGTCTTCAAAAAAGCGATTGATTTATTGGTTCAAAATATTAAATTTGTCAAGTAATAACACAAACAAATGAATTCTTGGGTCATTCACCTAGGAATTCTTTTCTTTACTGATTGCATTTGTTTTGTTTGTTCATTGATTTATGATAAAATATTTACAAGAGACTTAACATAAAACCTTCACACGTTTTTGTTATTATCTTTATAGACTTATTGATGATACAAGAGGTGATATCAATGTATGATCCAACAAAGATTTTTAATGATCGCCTACCCGCCGTTCCGGTAAGAGGCGTTATTTTTCTTCCCAATTCTGATGTTCGGGTTGAAGTCGGACGTGATTTCTCAAAAAATGCTGTCTTTGAATCTGAATCGAATCGCGATGGATATGTCGTATTATTGTTTCAACAAAATCCTGAAATTATCGAACCTGAATTCGCTGATATTATTGAAGTCGGATTACTCGCTAGAATAAGTGTCAAAATCAAATTGCCGAATGGAAACTTTAAAATCAAATTTGAACCAATTTCACGGGTTCAAATCAATGATTTAATTACAAAAGATCCTTTCTATCTTGTCGATTTTACATCGATTGTTTTACGTCCGGAAAATTTGGATGAAGAACAAGTACTACTCAAGATGGTCACAAAAGAAATCGTTGAAAATGCAGCGTATCTTTTCCGCGATTCAAAAAAAGTCCTTGATTCAATGCAAGGCGGTATTACTAGTGATAAATTATGCGATATGATTGCTTCTGAACTTCGTATCTCAGAAAATGAACGGACGAAGTATTTAGTGACGATCTCTATCAATACGCGGCTACAATATTTACTAGAAGATATCGAAAAGGAAAAACAACTTCAATCAATCGAATCGAAAATTAATGAGTCGGTGCGAAAGTCAGCCGATCAAAACCAAAAAGAATATTATTTGCGTGAAAAAATGCGTGCCATCCAAGAAGAATTAGGTGACTCTAAACAAGATGATGTTACCAAACTCATGGAAGGTATTGAAAATTCTGATATGCCAAAAGAAGTTAAAGAAAAGGCATTGAAAGAATTAAAAAGATATGAATATCTCTCTGCAAATTCCAGTGAAAGTAATGTAGTAAGAACTTATCTCGAAACATTGATTAGCATTCCTTGGCAAAAAACAACCACAGATGAAAAAGATATCAATGTCGCAATTGATAAGTTAGAGCAAGCGCATTATGGCTTAGAAAAAGTAAAAGAACGTATTATTGAATACTTGTCAGTCAAAATGCTCACTGGAAAAAATCCACAAACAATTCTTTGTTTATATGGCCCTCCTGGTGTTGGTAAAACATCATTAGCGAAGTCAATCGCGAATGCATTAAACCGCAAATTTGTGAAAACATCTTTAGGGGGTGTCCGCGATGAAGCCGAAATAAGAGGACACCGAAGAACCTATGTCGGGGCCTTACCGGGTAGAATTATCAACGGAATGATTAAAGCTGAAGTATCGAACCCCGTTTTCTTAATCGATGAAATTGATAAATTGACTTATGATGATCGAAACGATCCGTCATCTGCACTTTTAGAAGTCCTTGACCCAGAACAAAATCAATTCTTCAGTGATCATTATGTTGAAGAAAACTACGACTTATCGAAAGTCATTTTCATTGCGACTGCGAACTACTTAGAAAATGTTCCGGCACCGCTTCGTGACCGCATGGAGATTATTGAATTGTCTTCTTATACTGAAATTGAAAAATTCCATATCTCGAAGCGATTCCTAATTAACAAACAAATCGACTCTCACGGACTTGATCGCGATAAAGTCATCTTTTCTGATGATGCAATCCGCGCGATAATCAAAGACTATACCCGTGAAGCTGGCGTTAGACAACTTGAGCGGTTATTTGGTTCTATCGTCCGAAAAGTGATTAAAGATATTTTAGTGAATAAACTTGATAAAGTTCATATTGAAGCAAAAGATCTAGTCAATTATCTCGGAAAACCAATCTTCCATAATAATCAAGTTCAAAAAGAAGACATGGTTGGTGTGGTCACAGGTTTAGCTTATACCATTGCCGGTGGAGATACTTTAGACGTTGAAGCGACCTATTATGAAGGTAAGACAAGCATGATTTCGACCGGTAATCTTGGCAATGTCATGAAAGAATCAGCGATGGCGGCACTCAGTTTCGTTAGAACGAATGCTACACAATTAGGAATTGATCCTAAAATTTTCGATAAATCAGATATTCATATCCATGTTCCTGAAGGTGCGATTCCCAAAGATGGACCGTCTGCAGGAGTGACGATTGCGACAGCACTTGTCTCGGTTTTATCGAATCGAAAAGTCGACCGTTTTACTGGCATGACGGGTGAAATCACCTTAAAAGGTCGGGTATTACCCATCGGTGGTTTAAAAGAAAAGGCGATTGCGGCTGCTCGCAGCGGATTAAAACAAATCATTATCCCCCGTGGAAACGAAAAAGATGTCGATGACATTCCAAAAGAAGTTAGGGATGTATTGAAAATTGATTTCGCTGAAACCATTGATGATGTATTGAAATATGCGCTAAAATCATAATCTTTGCCATCCTTTGGATGGCATTTTTTCTTGTTTTAATGAGGGTTGCCATATATAATAGAGAAGAAAGCTTTTTATTTTGAAATCAAAATTGTGAATGGTGGGGTCTCTAAATGAATCAAACAAAAAAGATATTGAATCATATTCCTCTCATTGAGTATGCATCAGAAACAATAACCCCTATCGGTGTATTCTTTTTGATTCATGGACATACCTGTTCTAAAGATCCGATGTTCTTCGGTTCGTTTCCTCAAAAGCTGACAGAAATGGGTTATGTCGTCGTTGCCATCGATGCTTATAAACACGGAGAAAGAATCGAAGAGCCGTATCTCAGTGGCTTTGATTATGAAAAAACAATGGCGATGCTTGATGTGATTCAAAGGACATGTATCGATTTGAAAAATCTATATATTAATCATTATCAACATATTGGTGGGAAACTTGGATTTTTAGGGATATCGATGGGCGGACATATTGTCTTTCAAATGCCGAAATACATTCAAAAAATCGACTTTTTAATACCGATTATCGGTGCTCCTGATTTAAAAAGACACTATGTTGAGATGAAGTCTAACTTGTTAGGTGAAGAAAAAATGAATCAACTATCGACATTGCTAACTCTGTTATCGACGGATGATTCCCTCTATGATAAAGAAACGCTGATGCTTATTTTAGAAGGTAAAAACGATACAATTGTTTCATACAAAAACGCTGATGATTTTTATCAAAGAATGAAAAGTAAAAACTATCCAAATATTGAATATATAGATTTTCCGGTTGGCCATGAAGTAACCGCTGAGATGGAAAATTTCGTGTTCAATTTTATATTGAAACACTCTATGATATAATTTTTACTGGGAGGGATATCTTGTGGATAAATACGTAATTCAAACTGAAGCGAAACGTTGTCTTGAATGTAAAACAAAACCTTGCGTTTTTGCTTGCCCTGCCCATAATAACATTCCTGAATTTATGAAAAAAATCAAGAATGGTTTATGGGATGAAGCAAGAGCAATTTGGCATGTTACTTCAAACCTTCCTGAACTATGCGGGGCTCTCTGTCAAAACGAAAACCTGTGCGAAGGTGCCTGTACTTTAAATAAAATTCATAAACCAGTTAAAATTGGCATGATTGAAAAGGGTGTCTCTGAACTTTTTAAAGATGTCATTGATTATCCTATCACTAAAAATAACAAGCGTCACCTTGTCATTGGACTTGGACCAGCTGGCATTTCTAACGCACTCAAAATGGCTGAACTTGGGTTTGATGTTGAAGCCATTGATTCTAATCCTAAATTAGGAGGGACGGTTTATAACTTAGTTCCAGATTTCAGATTTGACAAAATAATTTTAAACGATATTCAATCTAAATTTGATCTACTCAATATTAAAGTCAAGTATGATACCTATGTCGGTAAAGATATTTTCTTAAAAGATTTAATTGATCAGTATGATTCAATTTTTATCGCTGATGGTTTAGGTTTACCATCGACGGTTGATATTCACGTTGATCATCTTCATGTTTTTTATGCTCAAGATTTGCTAAATAAATATTTGTATAGCAAAGATGATCTGATTTCATTGCTCGGAAAAAATGTTTATATCGTGGGTTTGGGGAATGTGGCTATTGATATGGCCAGAACACTTCGAAGGCTGCATAAAACAGTTCATATCATCTACCGAAGAACCATCGATGATGCTCCGGCAGGCAAATCAGAAATTCAAGCTGCAATTGAAGAGGGTGTCGTTATTCATGAATTATTGGGACCGGTGTCATTCAAATTAAAAGGCAACGATAAAGTTTTGGATTGCGAAGGCACCTGTTTGATTAAATCGCCTACGGGCGGAAGAGACATCGTTCAGAAAGTTCCAAATAGTGAAACATCTTTCATGATTGATGATTTAATCTTTGCAACCGGTCAAAAAACCAGTGAAGTATTATTCCATGATAGTGGTGTTGTTCAAACACCAGAAATTTCTCCATTCGCGACAAATTATTCTCACATTTTTGTCGGTGGAGATCGTGTCAACAAAAATAAAAGAATCGTCGATGCCATGGTCACTGGAATAACCGTTGCCAAACAAATCGCAGAAGGAATATATGAAACTAACCGTTAAAAAATCATTAATTTATTTACTCGGACTCGCATTATTAGGAATTTGTGTGACTTTAATTCAAAAAACAAATTTAGGAATGAGTAGTTGGGATGCTTTTTACCGAAATCTTTACGAAGGAATCCCTTTAGAGTATAAATATCTAAATCCAATTATTGCTTTAATTTTGATTCCGATTGCTTATTTGATTCAAAAAAAGCCGTGGAGTTTATGGATGTTATTTCCGCTTGTAATCAGTTTTTATATTGGTGTCATAATTGATTTATTGCTATTGGTCATTCCAAGTGTTGTTGGCTTAGGACTGTTATGGAATTTAGGCTACCTTGCCTTATCGATGATTGTTTGTGCCATTGGGTTGAATTTTGTCGTTTATTGTAAATATCCTTTGCCGGCCCTCGATGAACTTTGTTATGGTATTGGCGTTGCGATGAAATCTACTTATGGAAAAGGAAAATTAGTCGGAGAGATACTAGCATTAATTTTAGCGATTATTGCCGGTTTGATTTTTCGCCATTATGAACAGTACTTTTTCATTGGCCCCACGACGATTATTTTTGCATTAGGAATTGGAAAAATGATTGATTTATTTAGAAAACCAGTCTTTAAATTGTTGGAGGCATTTGATGCGAATTGAAATCTTTGGGGACGGAATTGACCGTTCATCGATTAATCTAGAAAACTTTAAAATTTCATGTCGAAGCGTGGTTGAAAAAGAGGGTAAAATATTAACGGTTTATTTTAATAAGACAGACCATTACAATCTACCAGGTGGTGGCCGTGAATTAGACGAATCGTTAGAATCTTGTTGCATTCGTGAAACGAAAGAAGAAACTGGTTATGATGTAACAATCCAAGCAGAAACGATAACTGTTATTGAATATTATCCTGATTCAACATGGGAAACACACTATTTTCGATGTCATTTAGTCACAGATAAAATGAGTGTCACATTTCCAACCGAAGAAGAACAATTTTCCAGGATGGAAACACGATGGGTCGAATTATATCAACTCCTTGAAATCTTTGAATCTTCGCCAACAAAACATCAAAATGGTCAAAATATCCATGAGCGTGAACTCATCGGTTTACTCAATAGTTTATAAACTCCTTATTAGGAGTTCAGACTGTTGAAAAAGTATTTC
>DIJY01000099.1:0-1175 GCA_002421405.1 Caryophanales bacterium UBA5632
CTTCTTCTAATGAAAATACTCATTATAGGTGGCGTATCTTATGATACGATTGTTCACTTAAATCATTTACCTGAACCCGTCTCGCAAACAATGTTTGGAAGTGATTATCAAACAATTGGATCGACTGGAGCCGGAAAAAGTCTTAATATGACAAAACTTGGAATGAATAATACCCTTCATGCCACTTTAGCCGATGATGACTATGGAAACTTGATACGCAAATTCCTTCAAAATCGTGGTGTCAATGCTGTATATGATATCGATTCTTATACCGAAAGACACGTCAATTTGATGGATAAAGAGGGAAATCGCGTTTCAATTTTCACATCGACAACGACATCGGATCCAAATCTTGATTTTGATAGAATGGAAAAACTTATTCTTGATCATGATTTGATTGTATTAAATATTGTACCCTATACCAAAAAATTGATTCCTTTAATTCAAAAGCATAAGAAACCAATATGGACTGATTTACATGATTATGAAGAAGATAACACCTATTATGATGAGTTTATTGAAGCGGCTGATTGTTTGTTTTTTTCTTCTGACAAGGTCACCAATCATCGCAAACTCATGGAAAAATGGATTCAAATGGGAAAATCCATGGTCGTTGTAACGCATGGAAAAAATGGTGCAAGTGTTGCAACAAATGCCGAATTTCTATATGAACCCATCATCAATACTTACCAAATGATTGATGCGAATGGTGCTGGAGATGCTTTCTTTGCTGGCTTTTTATATGGGTATACCAAAAAAGAATCAGTACAAACTTGTCTTGCTTATGGAACTATTGCGGGTGGATTAACTGTTAGTTCAAGAGAACTAGTTTCTCCAAAACTTTCAGAAACATATTTGCTTGAAAAGTATCGAGAAATATATCAATAATATTAGGAGGTTTAAAATGAAAGAAACGTTTAAAGATTTATCTCAAAAATTGAAAAAACTTGGAATTCAAGCGGTTGATACAGCAAAAAAGGGTTTTGAAAAGGCTGTTTCGGGGATTGAAAACACGATTTTAGAAGATAATTTACGTCGTCGCTTCAACTTTGAAAACCCATACCGTTTTGAAATCATCACAAAATCAAAATCGGACGTTTTAACAAACTTACTACCTAAACATGCCAAACGATATGATGAAGATGATTTGTTTGTTTTTTATGGGTCTATTCATA
>DIJY01000099.1:1273-8318 GCA_002421405.1 Caryophanales bacterium UBA5632
TCACTGGCACAGCGGTCAATTGTAAATCGATTTAAAAATGGATTATAAAATCGAGTTTATCAATATTTATAATCAATACATTAAACGCGAAGGATCTGAAGAGTTATTGAAATTTCTACTTTCCAGTAATTCCGATTTTTTCGTTGCGCCAGCTTCAACCCGGTTCCACTTATCAAAAGAAGGTGGGCTTGTTGAACATTCAATGAACGTTTATCATTGTCTAAAGGACTATTCAGAACGTTCTAAAGTAAGAAGTGACTTTGGGCTGCAATTTTCAAATGAATCGATTGCGATCGTCGCACTTTTACATGACTTATGCAAGATGAATGTTTATCAAAAATCGATGAGAAATATAAAAGATAAATCGGGAACTTGGCAACAAGTGCCCTCCTATGACTATAATGATACGCTGCCCTATGGTCATGGGGAAAAATCCGTTTATATCATCTCTGGATTCATGAAACTAACCCGCGAAGAAGCGTTTGCGATTCGCTACCATATGGGATTTTCAAATACAGACGACAAAATGAATGTTGGCGCAGCATTTGAACAATTTCCCTTAGCGTTAGCACTTTCAATTGCGGATATGGAAGCAACATATCTCGTAGAAGCGAAGTCATAATTATCGAAGTCATCATCGAACGATAAGAAACTGGTTTTCAGTTTCTTTTTGTTATTTATAAGCCTTTATTCCTATGGTATAATGATACAGGCTGGAGGATTTTACCATGGCGAAAATGTATGATATGACGAAAGGATCCATCTTTAAAAATTTACTGGTAGTCGCACTACCAGTTTTATTGACATCGATTTCTCAGATGGCCTATAATTTAACTGATATGTTTTGGATTGGCAGAGTTGATTCAATTGGTTTAAATGAAAGTGATGCTATCTCAGGGATTGGCACCGCGGGCTATATTACTTGGTTTGCATTTGGATTGATATTAATCGCAAAAATCGGGACGTCTGTTAAAGTCAGTCATGCAGCAGGCGCTCAACAGCATGATATGATTGAAAAATACGCAACGAACGGATTATCATTATCGATTATCCTTGGGTTGCTTTTTTCGGTCGTTGTATTCTTTTTTAAAACTCAAATCGTCAGTATTTTTAACATTGGAAAACCAGAAGTTGTGATTGCCGCTTTAGATTATTTATCAATTGTCGGTACGTTTTTATTTGTACAGTTTATTACTTCGGGGTTTTCTGCCATTAATGAAGGACTTGGGAAAACGGCTTTGAATTTTTCAATTCTTGTGATTGGCCTTGTCATGAACATCATTCTAGATCCTATCTTTATCTTAACGCTTAAAATGGGGGTTTCAGGAGCCGCTTTAGCGACCGTCATTTCACAAGTCTCAACGCTAACAGTATTTATTATCATCTATTTTGCTAGACGTAAAATTGCATGGCAATATCAAATTAAACACCTTCATCCCAAAATGATGGGCGATATTTTCAAAATCGGAATATTTGCTGGACTTCAAAGCATGTTTTTCACTTCTATTTCCATTATTATTGCTAGAATGATCTTTTTCTATGGAGAACAAGTCATGGCTGCGCAAAGAATCGGAAGCCAAATTGAACAATTGACATGGATGATTGCGGGCGGATTTCAAACCGCGTTAACAGTTTTTGTCGGTCAAAACTTTGGGGCGAAACATTCTGATAGAATCAAAAAGGGAACAATCATGCTTTCTAAAATGCTCATTCCTTATTCTTTGCTCATCGGCGCAATTCTTTTCTTTTTAGCGGGACCATTAATGAAAATATTCGTTGATGATGAAGTGATTATTACATATGGCAAACAATATCTTCAGATTATTAGCGTCGCACAAGTCTTCATGATGCTTGAAGGTATTGGAACGGGTTTATTCAATGGCGTTGGGAAAAGTATTGTACCTTCCATTGTCGGCATTGCTGGTAATACATTAAGGATTCCAGGCGCCTATTTATTGTCTGGCGTTTTAGGTTACGTCGGCATTTGGTGGACTTTAAATCTTTCAGACATTGTGAAGGGATTCATTTTACTCATTGCTTCGATTGTAATTTTGCTCAATGTTGATAAAATGATGAATTCGAGAAAAAATCGAAAGAAAGTACTGATAGAATCAAATATAATCGTCGATTAAACGACGATTTTTTTCACATACATGACTATATCCCCTTGAATAAATATTCAAGAATGATTATAATCAAATTGTGGTATTACCACTGTGGATAATTTAACTTGAGAGAATTTCATGAGGTGAATGATGGATAATTTATCAAATATGACCACTGTTTTAACGAAAAAACTCAAAAACGACATTATTAATGGCGTTTTTCAACCCGGAGATCGGCTATTGCCTTTACGTGAACTTGCGACGAAATATGATGTAAGTAGAAGTGTTGTCAATAGTGTAATTTCATCGCTTTCAGCTCAAGGATTTGTATCTGTCTCTCCAAGACATTATGTCATTGTCAATGATATCTTACGAACAGGATCATTAGGCATTTTGGATGATGTTTTAGAATCACAAAATCAGCCTTTAAAGTTACGCTTATTAAAGGATGTTTTAATTTACCGTAAAAGTATTGAAATTGAAGCAATTCAAATTATTATTCGTAACGACCATCTCGATTTGTCAAATTTATCAAGTGTTGTTAACAAACAAAAACTGTGGATTGATAACCCCAAAAATGATCTAGATCTGTTGGTCAATCTTGACATGTCATTTCATAAGTATTTGCTTGAAAGTACAGAAAATGTTGTCTATAAATTGATTTTTCGCTACTTTGAATCATTCTCGCAAAAAATGATTACTTATTTTTATCAGAATTATAATCTTGCTTCTCAAAATTTTTCTTTATATATTGAAACATATGAAGCAATCATCAGTCATAATGAAAAGAAAGCAATCAATACATTTTGTAATGTTCTTGATCAGGGAGCACAGTATGTGCTTCAATTGATGAAATAGAGGTGATGATATTGGAATGGTATGAATTACTTATCCTCGGTGTTGTTTTATTTGTTCTATTTCTCAATTTTTATGCAGGTTATCGAATTGCACAAAGCATTTATAACCCCGTGAGACATTCGTTAATGGAGACAAGAATTCGCGAAACAGAAAAAACGCCAGATTTAATGCAAGCGTACGACGAATGGGAGAAAATTCCTTATTCGATTGAAACCAATAATGGGTATGATTTGAAAGCTTATTATCTCCCAACCGAATTGCACGTTGATGGATGTAAAGATTGCTTTGTTATTATTGCTCACGGATATACTTATACACATCACGGTGGAATAAAGTATGCTAGTATTTTCAAAGAGTTAGGGTTTAATGTCATCTTATATGATGAAAGATATCATGGTGAATCAGGTGGCAATAATTGTTCATTAGGATTTTATGAAGAACAAGACCTTGAAGTAGTCATATCCGATACGTTCACAAGATTTGGACCCGATTTATTTTTAGGTACTTATGGTGAATCCATGGGGGCCTCTACCGTTATTTTAGAACAAGCCCATGATTCGAGATTACAGTTTGTTATCGCTGATTGTCCCTTTTCTGATTTGACAGAACTTGTAACTTATTTAGTCAAACGAAAAGGCCATTTACCTAAATGGCCCTATGTTGGTTTAGCAAATTTCTTTTTTAAACTCGCCACAAAAACTGAATTTAAATCAATTTCTCCATTGAATGCAATCAAAAAGGCAAAAGTTCCCTTTCTAATCATGCACGGGTCAAAAGATGAATTCATTCCTCCCAAACACTCTCAAGCACTTTTTGAGGCGTGTCCTTCGGAAAAACAATTGTATATCTCAACAAACCCTGCGAAACATGCGGAATCATTTTTAATGAACCGCGTAGAATATACAGAGATAGTCAAAAATTTTATCTCAAAAGTTATTTATAATTCTCAAAGGAATTAATCTAACCGTGTAATTTTTATATTTCGTAACTTACAGAATGTTATAATTAAATTACCATTACTTGAAAAGGAGATTTTCGGTCAATCATTCACCGAAAGTGGTTGCAGATGTATGATGTTGTCATAATTGGAGCGGGAGTCATTGGCGCAAGCGTTGCTCGAGCGCTATCGAAATATCATTTGAAGGTACTTGTAATTGAAAAACATTCTGATGTTTGTGAAGGAACTTCAAAAGCAAACAGCGGTATTGTTCATAGTGGTTACGATGCCAAACCAGGAACCATCAAGGCTAAATTCAATTTAATTGGCAATCATATGATGTCTGATTTTTGTCAAAAGTATCGTGTTCCGTTTCGCCGAAACGGATCTTTAGTTTTAGCTTTTTCAGAAGAAGATATCCCAAAATTAGAAGCGTTGAAGATTCAAGGAATGAGTAATGGGGTTGCTGGTCTTGAAGTATTGACAAAACAACAAGTTTTAGCAATGGAACCCAATTTGAATGATTCGATTGTAGCGGCGTTATACGCTCCTACCGGTGGAATTGTTGATCCTTTTGAATTAACGATTGCTCAAGCCGAAGTGGCGAACATGAATGGTGTTGAATTTAAATTCAACGCATTCGTCACTAATATCGCTAAACAATCCGATTACTTTATTATTTCAACGAATAATGAAACGATTGAATCTAAAACGGTTATCAATTGCACCGGGGTTTTCTCTGATGATTTTAATAATATGGTTTCAGAAAATAAACTTTCAATTACACCCAGAAAAGGTGAATATTGTTTATTTGACAAAGAAGTCGGACACTTTGTTGATAAAACCATCTTTCAATTACCGACTGTGTACGGAAAAGGAGTATTAGTTACCCCTACTGCAGAAAACAATCTATTAATGGGCCCAACCGCCTATGATATTTATGACAAATACGATAATTCAACGACGGCAGAAGGAATCAAAGAAGTATTGTCGAAAGCTGCTCAAAGCGTAAAATATATTCCTTCTTCCTATATTATCACTGCCTTTTCTGGATTAAGAGCGACTGAAGCTTCCGGTGATTTCGTCATCGGTGAAACAATCGATGTTCCAGGGTTTTATAATGCCGTTGGCATCGAATCGCCTGGACTCACTGCCGCGCCGGCGATTGGCGATTATTTATCCAATCTGGTTGCGATTAAATTAAAAGCTAATTTAAAATCTTCTTTTGTTGATGGTAGAGATGAAATCATTCGATTTGAACCGCTTTCCGTTAGCGACAAAGCCAAATTAATTGAATCAAATCATGAATACGGAAAGATTATTTGCCGATGTGAAATGGTTACTTTAGCAGAAATAAAAGATGCAATTCATCGTCCCTTAGGCGCAAACTCCATTGATGGTGTTAAGCGAAGAACCAGAGCTGGCGCAGGACGATGTCAAGGTGGGTTCTGCGGGCCTAGAGTTCTTGAGATCTTATCAAAAGAATTGAATAAAGACCCAAGAGATATTGCTAAATTCGATCAACAAGCGATTTTACTTGTTGGATTCGATAAAGATACACTGTAGGCGGTGAAGTATATGATTAATAAAGATATCGTCATCATCGGTGGCGGCCCTGCAGGATTATCAGCGGCGATAGGGGCTTATGAATCGGGCAATAAAAGCATAGTCATTCTTGAAAGAGATAATCTTCTCGGTGGAATTCTCAACCAATGTATTCATACTGGTTTTGGACTTCATACATTCAAAGAAGAACTAACGGGACCAGAGTATTGTGAACGATATGTTGAAAAGGTTAAAAATCTTGGGATTGAATCTAAACTAGAAACCATGGTTATTGATATATCAACGGACTTAATCGTTTCTGCGATTAATGAGATAGATGGCTTAATCCAAATCCAAGCGAAAGCCGTTATATTAACGATGGGATGTCGTGAACGTCCTCGTGGCGCTTTAAACATTCCCGGTTATCGTCCGGCTGGAATATTTTCTGCGGGAACAGCTCAAAGATTTGTCAATATTGAAGGTTACATGCCAGGAAAAACCGTTGTCATTTTAGGCTCAGGTGATATTGGTCTCATCATGGCGAGACGCATGACGCTTGAAGGTGCGAACGTCAAAATGGTCGTTGAAATCATGCCTTACTCTGGTGGATTAAAACGCAATATCGTCCAGTGTTTAGATGATTTTTCAATACCATTAAAACTCAGTCACACAGTCACTAAAATTCATGGATCGACTCGAGTAACAGGGGTTACAATTGCCAAGGTTGATGATATGAAAAATCCAATCAAAGGAAGCGAAGAATTCGTCGAATGTGATACGTTATTGCTATCGGTTGGTCTGATTCCTGAAAATGAATTATCACGCAAGGTTGGCGTTATTATGAACCCTAAAACGCAGGGCCCAGTGGTATCTGAAAGTTTAGAAACTTCGATTCAAGGCATTTTTGCTGCCGGTAATGTTTTACATGTCCACGATCTCGTTGATCATGTCAGCAGCGAGGCCTATTTAGCTGGTAAAAATGCTGTCAAATATATTCAAGGGTTATTAGATAATCAAAATAAAATTGATATTCAATGTGGTAATGGTGTTCGATATACAGTTCCTTCAACGCTCAATTATAAAAATGTCGAAGATTTAACCCAAGTTCGTTTTCGTACCTCTGATGTATACAAAGACGCTTATGTAAGTGTTTATCTAGATAAAGAGCGAATCATTCATTCAAAAAAACGGATTTTAACACCTGGAGAAATGGAGCAAGTAACGATTTTAAAGAAATGGTTGCTTGAACGACCCAATTTAAAGATAATCACAGTTATCATTGAGAAGGAGTGATTCTTATGCCGACAAAAGAATTGATTTGTATTAATTGTCCGATGGGATGTTTACTCACAGTTGAACTTGATGAAAACGGAATTAAAAAGGTAACCGGAAATCAGTGTAAGCGCGGTGAACTTTATGCTGCGAAAGAAGTTCTAAATCCAAGAAGAGTCGTGACTTCTATTGTACCCGTATTGAATGGAACCGAAGAGATGGTTTCGGTTAAAACAGCGTCTGATATTCCAAAAGATCTTATCAAACAATGTGTTTTAGAACTAAAAAATATTAAAGTTGAAGCTCCTGTTGAAATTGGACAAGTTAT
>DIJY01000099.1:8355-12936 GCA_002421405.1 Caryophanales bacterium UBA5632
GAAAATGAGTTATTATATCATTCAAACCATACTAGGTCCCATTGGATATGAAATTATCGAAGGTAAGATTGTGGCAATTGATTTTAACCCAACAAAAACTGTATTTGGCAATGAAACAAACTTAAGTCGCAAGATAGAATCAGACATCAAAAAATATCTAATCGGCGAAATCAAAACACTCGATTTTCCTATTCAATTAAAAGTGATATCATTTCAAAAAAATGTCTTAGAAGCGATGAAAAAAATTCCTTATGGTGAAACCATGAGTTATCAACAATTAGCAAAAGACGTCGGTATCCCTAAGGGGTCAAGAGCGGTTGGAAATGCTTGTGGCGCTAATCCAATCCCTTTGTACTATCCATGCCATCGCGTCATCAAAAGTGATGGCGAGCTTGGTGGATTTAGTGGTGGAATTTCAATAAAAAAACAGTTATTAATGATCGAATCAAAAAATAAATAAAAACATAATCAATTTAAAAACGTTTGCAAATGTAACGCAAACGTTTTTTTGCAAGCGTTTTGCTTACAAATTTAATTGACACAACTATGACTTCAATATATAATGTTAGTGATGACTAACAAGGTCACTTATTTTTTGAATTATTAGTTAGATATAACTAACTTTTTATGGAGGGCGGATATGACATTAAGTGAGTTAAAACCCGGTGAATCGGGTCGAATTATACATGTTTATTCAAATAATTTACGGAAACGTATTATCGATATGGGATTAACCAACGGAACGGTAATTAAAGTTAAAAAACTTGCGCCATTAGGCGACCCAATGGAAATATTGGTTCGAGGTTATTTTTTAACATTGAGAAAAGCAGAAGCTAGAACCATTGAAATTGAACGAATCGGGGTCGATTTATAATGGGACATCGTATTGCTTTGGTTGGGAATCCCAACAGTGGAAAAACAACACTTTTTAATGGATTAACAGGTTCTAACCAATCGGTAGGAAATTGGCCTGGAGTGACCATTGAAAAGAAAAGTGGAAAACTGAAACATCAAAATTTTGAAGCGGAAATCGTTGATTTACCTGGCGTATACTCGCTTTCAACCATTTCGCTTGAAGAAGAAGTAACGACAAAATACATTCTCTCAAAATCAATGGATTTAATCGTGAATATCGTTGATGCTTCAAATTTGGAACGAAATCTATTTTTAACGCATCAGTTACTTGACTCAAGTATTCCCATGATCATTGCTTTAAATTGCATGGATATTGCAAAAGCAAAATTCCAAGATTTAAATATTCCTAAACTAGAATCTTTGTTAGGGGTTCCTGTTGTTCCAATAACCGCAAGTAAGAAGCATGGATTGGTTGATTTGATTCGTGTCATTGAAATTGCAAATTATGAACCGAGAATTCCGCAAAAACGATATTCTGAGGCAATTGAAAAAACAATTTTACAATTTCAAAGTATTGTTAACGATCGATTTCTTGCTACCCGTTTCTTTGAAGATGGCATTAACGTCGATAAATACTCTGAACATGATGAATTGACGAAATTGACGTTACAGAACGCACTAGAATTAGCAAAAAAAGATTATACTCTTGATTTCGATATGGTTCTTCCCGATGAAAGATATAATCTAATTTTAACAATATGTAATGCTGTATTAACACGTAATAGTGTTGAAATCGAATCATCAACCGATAAAATCGATAAACTATTAACCCACAGAATTCTTGGACTTCCTTTATTTTTAGGGATCATGTTTACTGTCTTTTACTTATCTTTCGGCCCGATAGGAACTTTTATTACGGATGGGTTTGTTTGGTTGATTGAAGGTTTTTTTAGTATCATTATTGGCGGAATTGAAAGCGTAGGAATGGCTCCTTGGGTGTCAAGTCTAGTTATCAATGGTATTTTTGGTGGTTTGGCAGCAGTATTAGGATTCTTACCTCAATTAACAATTTTGTTCCTATTTCTATCGATACTTGAAGATTCGGGTTATATGGCAAGAGCTGCATTTATCATGGATCGAGTATTAAGACGTTTCGGATTATCCGGAAAATCATTTATTCCGATGCTTATTGGATTTGGATGTAGCGTTCCTGCAATGGCAGCAACACGCACACTTGACAAAAGTGAAGACCGAAAAATCACAACGATGATTATTCCATTTATCTCTTGTGGAGCGAAAGCACCCATTTATGGCATCATTGCTGGGGCCATTTTTGCTTCTCATTCATATTTGGTTGTATTCTCGATGTACATCATTGGAATAATGGTTGCAATCATGTCGGCGATTTTATTTAAAAAAACAATATTAAAAGGTGCATCCGCAAACTACTTAATGGAATTACCCGAATATCGGATGCCAACAGCGAAAAATACGTTTTTACATACATGGGAACGGGTAAAAGGCTTTTTAATCAAAGCAGGTACTATTTTACTGGGTGCATTTATAGTGATTTGGTTCTTAAGTTATTTTGGGTTTGTTGATGGTACTTTTAGACTTCTTAGTTACGAAGAGATTGAGTATAGTTTTTTAGGACTCATTGGAAAAGCATTATTACCCATCTTTAGCCCAATTGGATTTTCAGATTGGCAAGCCACCGTTGCGATACTAACCGGATTCGTTGCGAAAGAGTCAGTTGTTGGCACCTTGGGAATTCTGTATGGGGTTGCCGGTGATGTGCTTGAATCAGGAACGTTATTATATCCCGCATTACAAGCAGCTTTTACTCCCTTACAAGCTTATTCATTCATGATTTTTGCATTATTAACAACGCCTTGTATTGCAGCCATAGCGGCAATGAAAAAGGAATTAGGGTCTTGGAAATGGCTAATATTCGCTTTAGTTTATGAACTTGTAGTCGCTTACGTCGCTGCCCTGCTTGTCTATCAATTAGGTAGTCTTGGAATTGGAACTTTATTGACTGTTCTTGTGTTCATCGTCGTTATTATCATTGTATTTTCAACGATTCGAAGAATTATCAAAAGTAAAGGTTCAACGTGCGGGTCTTGTACCGGATGTGGTATTGAAGGATCTTGCGATATAAAATCAAAACGCAAATAATTAACGAAGCCTTGCTTCATTTTAATTAAACTTGTATAATGTTTTTAAACACATAGGAGGTTAAAAATATGACAAAACAAACAGATCGATTCAGCGAGTCTTTGGAAGATTATCTTGAAGCGATTGTGATGTTAGGCGGAACGAATGTTCGAAGCGTTGACCTTGCCAACCAACTCGGTGTTACAAAAGCGAGCGTCAATCACGCTGTCAACACGTTAATCACAAATGGAATGGTCATTAAAGCTCCCTATGGTGATATATCTTTAACCGAATTGGGAAAGACAACTTCTGAAAATGTATTAAAAAAACATATGGTTATTAAACATTTCCTCATTGATATTTTGGGTGTTGATGAATTAGTGGCGAATGATGAAGCTTGCGGAATTGAACATAACATTTCTGACGATACCTTAGAACGTTTTGAGTCTTTGGTTAATCGTTTAAAATCTAAGTAAAATCAAAAAAATATGTCACCTCGGTTGAGGTGACATTTTCATTCTTTATTTTGTTGTTTCGCGTTCAATTAATACGACATCGATTTGCTGATGAAAAATATCAATTGGCTCTTTGTTCATGAGTTTTACCAATGTTTCAACTGCGTAGTGTCCAATCTTATCTGTTGATTGAGCAATCGTTGTTAGTTTGGGAGAAAAGATTCTTGAAAATTCGATGTTATCAAAGCCAATGACTTGCACATCTTCAGGTACTCTTCTATTCGCTTTTTTTAAGCATTGAATGACATTAAGAGCGATGATATCGGAATCACAGAAAATGCCATCACAGTCAAGGTTGGAATTAATGACATTTTGAATATCTTCTTGGCTTGGATTTTTAAAATCCAAATCAAAACTAAAATTATAGATTTTATTCTTCTCCATGATCGATTTAAATCCTGCAGTACGATCTTGAACTGGCATCAGTACGGAAGGACCGCGGAAATGGATAATTTTTTTACAACCACCGTTGATAAGTTTTTGGGCTGCTAAAATTCCACCTAAAACATTATTGCTTGTGACCGATGGAACATCATCAGTTAACTTGTGATCGATGGCGATAATCGGTATATTGAGGCTTTTGTAGTCTTGGATTCTTGTGGTGTTAGAAATCATGATAATACCATCAATATTATATTGTTGAAAGACTTGTAAATATTTTGTTTCTCTATCTTTATTATCTTGAGAATTACATACCATCAAGCGATAATTGTGGTTGACAGTGATATCTTCAATAACCTCTAGTAATTCAGCGAAATAATAAGATGTAAGATGTGGAACGATGATTCCAATGATTCGCGATTGTTTTTTAAATAGCGAACGTGCAAGTTCATTGGGAACATATTGTAATTCAGCAATTGCTTCTAAGACAAGTTCTTTTGTGGTTTCGTTTACATACCCTTTTTTATTGATGACTCTTGAAACGGTTGCGACACTGACGTGCGCTATTTTTGCGACATCTTTAATGGTTGCCATGCGTAAATTCCTTTCGATGAATGGTTTCGTCATGTAACCATTATACCGTTAATGATTACATTTGAAAAGATGAACATTT
>DIJY01000130.1:0-749 GCA_002421405.1 Caryophanales bacterium UBA5632
ATGGTGCCAACGTTAACGTGTGGTTTTGTACGTTCATATTTAGCTTTTGCCATTTTTGTATTCTCCTTTTATATTTTTATGATATTTTTTTGGGTTTATAGATATCGATATTATTTTATAACAATATGATGTTAAATGCAACAGGTTTGTTATGTGGGTTTATTATCCAGATTGAACTAGCTATTGCGTTTTTTAATGATTTCTTCCGCAATTGATTTTGGGGTTTCTTCATAATGCGAGAATTGCATCGTATAAACCGCGCGACCTTGCGAATTAGAACGAAGAGCAGTTGAGTAACCAAACATTTGTGATAACGGAACTTTCGCCGAAATCTTTTGTGCATTGCCTCTGGATTCTTGACCTTCGATTCTGCCACGGCGGCTGGTTAAGTCACCGATAACATTTCCTAAATAATCATCTGGAGAGACAACATCAACTGACATGATGGGTTCGAGTAACGTTGGTTTGCATTTGTCTTTGACGAGTTTTAGTGCCATTGAAGCGGCAATCTTAAACGCCATTTCCGAAGAGTCAACTTCATGATAAGAGCCATCGAATAAGGTTGCTTTGATGTCGATCATTGGATAACCAGCGATAACACCTGAAGCAATTGATTCTTGAAGGCCTTTGTCAACAGCTGGAATGTATTCTCTTGGAACGGTTCCGCCAACAACTTTATCGATAAATTCATAACCTTTTCCAGGATTGGGTTCAAAACGAATCCAGACGTGTCCGTATTGTCCACGGCC
>DIJY01000130.1:951-3373 GCA_002421405.1 Caryophanales bacterium UBA5632
CCCATTTTTTCTTGGTCGTTCTTTGTTTTAGGTTCAATCGCAACATGGATAACCGGTTCTGGGAAAATCATGGTTTCAAGAATCACGAATTTCTTATCAGAGCAGAGGGTGTCTCCAGTGATGGTATCTTTTAAACCAACTGCTGCAGCGATATCACCGCAGTAAACTTCATCGATTTCATTGCGGTTGTTCGCATGCATTTGAAGCAAGCGTCCAAGCCGTTCTTTCTTATTCTTTGAAGTATTGATAATGTAGGAGCCTTTTTGTACAGATCCTGAATAAACACGGAAAAATGTTAATCGCCCGACGAACGGGTCGGTCATAACCTTGAAAGCAAGGGCAACGAATTCATGTTCGTCGTCATGTTCAACAATAATTTCATCACCATGTCTGTCAAAACCTTTGATTTGAGGCACTTCTTTCGGTGAAGGTAGATAATCAATAACGCAGTCTAACATCGGTTTAACACCTTTGTTTTTGAAAGCCGATCCGCAGATAACTGGGAAGAATTCAACAGAAAGCGTTGCGGTTCGAACTGCTCTTTTGAGTAATGCTGGAGAAATTTCTTCGCCCTCTAAATAAAGCGACATTAATTCCTCATCATAATCAGCAACAGCTTCAATTAAAATTCCACGTCTTTCAGTAGCGATATCAAGTAAATTGGCTGGAATTGGTCTGATTTCAAAATCTTCATCTTGTCCGCCATCAAAATAAATTGCATTCATTTCAACGAGGTCAATCATGCCTTCAAAATCACTTTCAGCGCCAATTGGCCATTGAATAGCTTCGGATTTTGCGCCTAAACGCTTGTGGATTGATTCGATCGAATAAGCAAAATCTGCACCGGTCTTGTCCATCTTGTTAGCGAACACGACGCGTGGTACATTATATTCATTGGCTTGACGCCATACCGTTTCGGTTTGTGGTTCAACACCGGCTTGAGCATCAAGCACGGTTACAGCACCATCCAAAACACGAAGGGATCTTGAAACCTCGACGGTGAAATCAACGTGGCCAGGGGTGTCGATGATATTGACTCTGTGATTTTTCCAGAAAGCAGTGGTCGCAGCGGCAGTAATGGTAATTCCACGTTCTTGTTCTTGTTCCATCCAGTCCATTTGCGAGCTGCCATCATGAGTTTCACCCATTTTGTGGATTTTTCCCGTGTGGAACAACACGCGTTCTGTTGTCGTGGTTTTGCCGGCATCAATGTGAGCCATGATGCCAATATTACGTGTTTTGTCTAATGTATATTCACGTGCCATAACTGATTCCTTCCTAATTAAAAGCGATAATGTGCGAAAGCCTTATTGGCTTCTGCCATTCTATGCATATCTTCTTTTTTCTTGACAGAAGCTCCTTGACCATTTGATGCATCAACGATTTCTTTTGCCAATCTTTCTTCCATGGTTTTTTCATTGCGTAAACGCGAATATTGAACCAACCATCTTAAACCGAGCGTCAAGCGACGATCACTCTTAACTTCGCCTGGAACTTGGTAGTTTTGTCCGCCAATACGGCGGCTTCTTACTTCTAACATCGGCATGATGTTATTTAAAGCATCATTGAAGACTTCTAAAGGTTCTCTGCTTGTCATTTCTCCAACCTTTGTGAAAGCATTGTATAAAATGTGTTGTGATAAGCCTTTTTTTCCATCTAGCATAATGCTATTGATTAATTTCGTAACTAATTTTGAGTTGTAAATTGGATCCGGTAAAACGTCTCTTTTAACAACTTTTCCTTTACGAGGCATAACAAATTCCTCCTTTCGAGAGATATTCTATTTTTTGATTTTTATTTTTTGGTTTTCATTGTCAAAATTGACTATTTTTTCTTGGGTTGCGCTTTCTTTGCGCCATATTTAGAACGAGATTGCATTCTTCCGGCAACGGCTGTTGTATCGAGTGTGCCGCGGATGATGTGATATCGGACACCAGGTAGGTCTTTAACACGACCGCCACGGATTAAAACGACGCTATGCTCTTGAAGTTTGTGGCCAACACCAGGAATATAGGCATTGACTTCGCCGCCGTTTGAGAGGCGAACACGAGCGTATTTACGCAAAGCCGAGTTCGGTTTCTTCGGGGTCATTGTAGCAACACGAACGCAGACACCACGTTTTTGCGGACTTGATTGTTCGGTATACGTTTTGGTAAGCGTATTAAAACCAACATTCAATTGCGGCGCTTTTGATTTTCTGGTTTTGTCATGACGACCGTGTTTAATTAACTGATTGATAGTAGGCATTACATTTCCTCCTTTCATACCCACACACCCGGGAGGTGCGTTTGAGTCATTTTTATAAGGTTACTAAGAGTAACCCCATTAATCATATTTTTGCAGCAAGGATATTATACACCACGTAGCGAGGTGTGTCAAGTATCAATTTTACGTAATTTCCAAAAAAAAGTCCTCGCTCTCG
>DIJY01000008.1:0-1427 GCA_002421405.1 Caryophanales bacterium UBA5632
ATGATGTCAATCACAGATTCTTTGGTTTCATTGGCACCGATGGAAGAGCCTGAAACGGTTGAACTTGAATTTCCGAGACAACATATTTATGAAGCATCCTACACCGTTTTAGCTGAATCGATTGTTCCGACCATGCCAACTGAAATAACGGACATGATTGCACAATTGAAGACATTTACGGATGCTTATAATTCTAACTTATTAGTTTCGCTTTCGACCCAACTTACCATGACTGATGCTAATGAAGTCGAAACGCCACTGAACTTATATCTCTTTGATGAAGTTTTGTCGTTTGATTATAATGAAAAACAAGTTTCAATCCGTAAAGAATTATCGACATTTGCGACCATAGGAGCTTATATTCTCGATATGGATTATGTCGAAACCAATAATATTACTGATATTACAGGCGATAATATCCGTGACATTTTTGAATTAATTTCACATTCCGATTTGGTTGTTTCAATTATACCGTTAGGAATTGAAGTTGGATCCATTTTTTTAGATGTCCCATTAACTGTCCCAACCGAGGAACTTTATGCAATTGACTGGCAAGATGAACTGACGCAATTAGGGGGCATCGCTGCCACTGCTTTTGATATTATCTCTCAAATAGGAATCCTTGAAGGTGAAACGAATTTTGAGGAAATCGAAGTTGATGGCGATACAATGCGTGATTTATTTAGCGCATTAGGTGAAAGTCAACTAATTACTTTAGCTGCTTATGTAGCGATAGAACCTTTGTTAGAAAATGTTGGCGGAACCGTTCAAGCTGTGATGACACTCCCTGCTGGAGTTAATTGGGAAGACATTAACTGGAAAGATGAATTTACCGGTCTTGGTGCCATTCTTGGCGCTGTCTTAGATACTGGAATTACCTATCAGCAAGTTGCGTCAGGCGATTATGTGGTTATCCTTAACGCCGTCGCTGAAATTGATTTTACAATTTTACTGCAATCTAAAATTGTTTGTTATTCTTTAATTAATGTATTATCAGGTGCTTCTGGAATTGAAGGACTTGACATGATTGTTGTTCCTGAAGGCATTGTATGGCTCATTTATGATGAAGATGGAACCACGATTATCGGTGGTGAACTCAAGAACATCTTAGCTGCTATGTCAGCGATGACCTCTGTTCTTGGATCAATCGACTTTAATAATCTATCGCCAGCCGTTTTATCGGATTTATCTGATGATGCTATCGATACAATTTTTGAATCTAGAGTTTTAGTCGCTTCCTTATCTTCGGTATTGCTAGGGATGGAATTAGGTGAATTTGGTTTGATTGTTCCGTCCGATGCGGTTGATGAAAATTTCTATATCATAAAAGAAGAAATGAAATCGATGGTTAAAGCAGTCAAACTCATCATGAAATTACCCGAATGTGATGAAGAAACCGAAGATTGTTCGAATCTTGAACCAGATTA
>DIJY01000008.1:1460-3493 GCA_002421405.1 Caryophanales bacterium UBA5632
AATATTTTAAAAGCAACCGTTGGTAATCTCATAAATAATATGAATCAAGATCCTTTAGTCATTCCAAATAGTGTTCTTGTCAGTGTCGATATTGCTTTCCCCGAACTACGTCGAGGAGAAACCTTAAACGTGGTTTCTGGCGTAGAAATCAAGAAAGTAATTCAAGCGGTCATGGTTTTTGAAATTACAAATTTTGATGATATAGCGCTAGATGCTTCAATTATTGAAAAACTTGAATCTGAAACAACGCCTGGGGTCATCGATGAAGATAAACTCACAAGAATTTTCGCTTCTGGCATCATCCATGCAACCATTTCTGACGTGATTTTGGAATTGATGACAGGAGAAGAAGCATTCATTACCGTTCCTTATTTTGAAGAAGATAATATCACTGAAGTTAGGTATACTGAAGATGAACTAAACTATATTAGTGTTGATGAACTCAAAGCGGTTTTGAGAGCATTGCACGCTTTAAATATTACTGATTTTGAAAATGTTGAAGCTTCACTAGACATTAATAGCATTCTCGAAAACGTCGATTTACTCTTAGAATCGGCTGTTTTACAAGCGACAATTTCTAAACAGTTACTCGAAATGTCAGACACAATTGTTGTTCCTGAGACTTATTTTGGCGGATTGGACATTCAAATTGAAGTTGGGGATGTATTTGAAGGAACAAATACAACTTACATTTACAGTCTTGAACTTGAAAATATTTTTGATGCTCTTTCAGTATTAAATATTGAAGATATCAATTCAATCCAGATGGATGCGACAATCATTAATAACTTAGAAGATACTGATGATGAAGATGAAGATTTGATTACCGAAGAACTATCTCAATCTAAATTAGATACTTTATTTAGTTCAGCGATTATTCATGCGACTTTATCAGATGTGTTACTTGAATTGATGACAGGTGATGATAACTTCGTTGTCGTTCCGCACTATGGTCTCGATGACTTCAACGATGAATACGAAGTATTACAATCATATAACACGGTGCAATATATATCAATCGCTGAATTGTCAGCTGCTCTTGAAGCCCTATACGCTTTAGACATTACTGATTTTGATACCATTGAAACGGCGATTACACTTCAAGTCATTTTAGATAATATCGATGTTTTACTTGCATCATCGATTCTTCATGCGACTATTTCCAAGCAACTGCTCGATATGAATGGCGGTTCTGTCATTATTCCGGTCACAAGTTTAGACGATGAACCTATTCAAATTGAAACAGGTGACGTTTTATTACTAACGAACACAACTTATATTACAAGAGATGAACTTCGGAATATCTTTGATGCGCTGGACATTTTAGGCATTAGTGATATTGAAACGGTTACGTTTGATGCGACGATTATTAATAATTTAGCCGATACAGAAGACGATGATTTAGACTTAATCACGGATGAATTATCGGATGCAAAACTCGCAACTTTATTTAGTTCATCCATTATTCACGCGACCATTTCTGATATGTTATATAACCTCACAACGGGTGACGAACCTTTTGTGGTGGTTCCAGCTTTTGGTCTAGACGAATCAAATGATGAAATTCCAATTAAAACCTCCGCTTACACGATTGATTATGTCGTTATCGCTGAACTCGAGGCGGTTTTAAAAGCGTTATATGCGTTAGATATCACTGATTTTGACACCATGGAAGAATCATTAACACTCGATGTTATTATTGCAAATATTGATATATTACTTGATTCTTCAATCTTACACGCGACTGTCTCCAAAACACTGCTTGATATGAGTGGTGACGCGATTGTGATTCCTTATGTTGATTGGGATAGTAACCCTGTTGTTGTAGAAACAGGAGATGTGTTGCTGTTAACAAATACGACGTACATTATCAGAGAAGAACTCGTAAATACATTTGATGCTTTACAAGTATTAGGCATTAATG
Organism: Caryophanales bacterium UBA5632; assembly: GCA_002421405.1. Lineage (GTDB taxonomy): Bacteria > Bacillota_I > Bacilli_A > Izemoplasmatales > Hujiaoplasmataceae > UBA5603. The sequence goes on from DIJY01000008.1 coordinate 3,385, forward strand.
ATATTGATTCATTCGATGGAACGGTTGATCTTTCAGTTTTATCCATTGAAGGAAATATGGAAATTATGCTTTCTTCAATTATCATTCAAGCAACAGTTTCAGATCAAAT
>DIJY01000032.1 GCA_002421405.1 Caryophanales bacterium UBA5632
ATTGTTTCAAGAGGGTTCATGTACATGAAAGATAATGAAGAGGTCATCAATAAAATCGAAGAGATTTACCGGGCAGTGACAGAAAAGCAATTTGCCGCAAGGTATATTGATTGGCGTGTTTATAAAGAGTCCATTCGAGAAGAAGTACAACGTTATTTGTTTAGAGAAACCAAACGCAAACCTGTCGTTATTCCGGTGATTATTGATACGCAACATGATAAAATTTGCAAGGTCATTTAACACAAAAAAACACACACCAACTCGTACAAATGAGTTGGTGTGTTCTTTTATTTGTATCTCCTCACTATATAATATAGTACTATATATAATATAAGTACTTATATAGAGAAGAGATCTGTTTTACTCTTTTTTTGCTTTTTCCAAGACTTTTAGAATGGATTCATATTGTTCTTTAAATTGCGATTCGAGCTTTGTATGGGTTTGTGGGACATAATATTTCTTTCCCTGTAATTCCTTTGGTAAATATTGTTGGAAAACGATATGTCCTTCATAATCATGAGCGTATTTGTAAGGGACTTTATCATCATAAGTTGGGTTGTTGATGAGATGACTTGGAACCTTATATGTTTTCCCTTGTCTAACATCTTCGAGTGCAGTATTGATTGCTAAATGAGCACTATTCGATTTAGGGGATAGACACATTTCGATGGTGATTGCACCTAAGGCATTAATTGCTTCTGGAAAACCAATGTGCCGACAAATATCACAAGCAGCCGCAACTTTCGTTCCCATGGTTGGATTTGCAAGTCCGATGTCTTCATAAACAATTGCGCTAATTCGTCTTAATAATGATTCTAAATCATCAGCTTCGATCAGTCTTGCTAAATAATGGAGTGCTGCGTTCACATCTGAACCTCTGACTGATTTGTGAAAGGCACTTAAGATGTCATAATAATCATTTCCATTTTTATCGATTGATAAAGCGGGTTTTCCAACCACATTCAAGGCAAAGTCCTTTGTGATTTCTTGATGATGATCGGCTTGTATCACCAGTAATTCTAACATGTTAATCGCACTTCGGATTTCGCCATTCGCTGCTGTTGCAAGATATTCATAGACGTCTTGATTGATTGAAATCGCTTTTTCAAAACGATTTAAATCAATTTTTTTTATATAATCAATAATTTCACTTTCAGACAATCTTTCAAGTCTAAAAATGGTGACGCGACTACGAACAGCTGGATTGACTGCGATATAAGGGTTTTCAGTGGTAAGGCCTAACAATGTTATTTTTCCCGTTTCAACGTGGGGTAAAAGGTAATCTTGGACATCTTTATTCATTCGATGAATTTCATCAACGATGAGTAAGACATTGCCATAAAGTTTCGCCGCTTCAACGATTTCCTTTAAGACAGCCTTCGCATCGGTTGAAGCATTAAATTTGAAATGGTTAAGCGGAAATTCTTTGGCAATGAGCATGGCCAATGTTGTTTTGCCAGTTCCGGTCGGACCATATAGAATCATTGATAACAACCGTTTTTCAAGCAACATTTTTTGAATGATGGCTACAACACGTTTTTGACCCACTACTTCATCGAAAGTTTTGGGTCTCAATTGATTGGCAAGAGGTTCGTACATGGATATTCCTCCCATAAATAAGATAGTTATATTATATCATAAATAAAGTGAATGGGCCGAAAATTACATCATTTGGGGTGTTCATATTCGTAATAAATGATGATATTTATTCTTTTTTTATAATACCCTTTGACAGTTTAAAATTTTATTATTAAACTATAAGTAGTAACGATATTTTGCGAAAGAAGTGATGAAATGAAATCGTATTATGAGATGATTTTTAAGCGAAGATCCATTCGCAAATTCAACGCAAACCTTTCTATTTCTGAAGATCTAATGAAGACAATCAAGGACAAAATAAAAACGTTGATTCCACTGGATTCTTCAATACGGACGGCATTCAAAATTGTCAAAAGAGAAGAAACAACAGCGAAATTCGGTGAATATTGCATTCTATTTTATTCTGAGAATCATCCGTTGAAACTTCTAAATGCTGGCTATATGTTAGAACAAATGGATCTATTTTTTACTTCATTGAGTATGGGGGCTTGTTGGTATGGTATTGCTAGAACCAAAGAAAAAAAACTGGATGGACTCGATTATGTCATCATGATTGCATTTGGAAAAGTTTCAAGCACTGAATTAAGATCTGATATTTCACAGTTTAATCGGAAGAAACCAATGGAAATTTGGCAAGGTGAATTTAATCAAAAGATTATTGATGCGGCGATACTCGCACCCAGCGCATGCAATTCGCAACCTTGGCGGGTTCAATCAAATCCTAAGTTGATTACAATCCATCGAAAGAAAAACGTTAAAACAATCATGACACCGAGAATTAGATCGTATTTTAACATGATTGATATGGGTATCTTTCTTTGTTTTATCGATATTTTACTCGATTACTACCATATTGTTTATACGAGAGAAATATCAACTGAATTCAATACAGACACTGACTTTGTTAAAATTGCAGAATATAATATCAAATAGATAAAAGGAGAGACTCATGGAGAAAAAAACAACTTTTATTCAAATATTAAAGTCATCACTACCAGCCATTATCCTTACATTCATTATTTCACTATTTATTTTTTTATTATCATTGTTAGGTAAAAATAGCACTTACTTTATTTTTTGGGGCGATGTTTCAAATCAAATTTCTGCCGATGTCGCTGCTCAATTCATTCGATCAACTGACAATTTCAATTGGACATTCATTGCGAT
>DIJY01000009.1 GCA_002421405.1 Caryophanales bacterium UBA5632
TCACCAAACGTTAGAAAAAAAAAGAAGTCAATTTTTGACTTCTTCGGGTTTTTGTAATCGAAGGTGCGGTTGTTCAAATTCTTGATGAAAAGCTTTAATATAAGTTTTCATTGTCTTCATCTTTGCTTTAGCGAGCAGTTTTGCATTTGGTGTGTTCATCAATTTCGGAAGTTTCAGTAATTTTTGGTAGAAGTGCGCGATAGAGGATTCATCATCGATATCGTTGGCGTACATGATTCGGTTTTTATGGCCACCATAAGCGAAAGCTCTTGCGATACCAATGGCGCCAATCGCATCGAGACGGTCAGCGTCTTGAACAATTTTTCCTTCAAGGGTTTTGACTTTTTCACCTCTTAGATGGGCAGAATATGACATATGATCGATAATGTCCATGATTTCATCGATTTGTTCTTGAGACATTTTTATCGAAGCCATAAAATCAACCGCATGTTTAATTTTAGCATGGGGTTTTCTTAATTTTGGATCATCAACGTCATGGAGTAAGGCAGCCATATGAACGATGAATTCATTGACGGGTTGATCAATCGCTAAATAGATTGCTGTTTCATAAACCCGCATGACATGAAAAAAATCATGACCGGAGAATTCATGGGTCATCCATTTTTGGACGAATTTTTTCGTTGATTCAACTATTTTTTGTTCGTATAAAGTCATAGGCAGTCCTCCTATATAGCGTCTATCACCTTTTTACTTTATCATAAGTCTTGATAAATTGGAAGATTGAAGCAAAAAAATCATATAATCCTTGTATATAACCTCCATATTTTGACTATTATATTTTCTAATATACCAAATATATCAAAAATCGATAACTAATTTAACTGAAATACAAGATAGAAATATTTTTAATATTTGAACGAAAAATGCTATTTATGTGGTATCGTTTATGTCATAATGATAGAAAATCTCACGGTCTCCTAACCGTGAGATTTTCATATTCGATTATCTATTTGAATAATGCATATTTTAGTGTAAAATAATAGTATTGATGGTTTTTTTTGAATACTATTCTCCGATGCAAGTTCTTAATTGTGAACGATTGCTATTGCCAACGCCGTTACCTGTTCCATTTCCTTTACGGTATTGAAACATATTTTTAATGCCTTGGGCCAAATCTTGTCCATACCCGTAAGCACGATCTTTTTGGAAAGCGGTTAAATGATTGATACTCGCTTGAAGTAAGTATTCAAAAGTTGAACGGACATCATCTGGTAAATTCGTTTGTGATAAGAATTGTTCATAGATTGCGATGACAGTTTGTTCGGATTCAATTCCGGTCGCAATGGCTTGCGAGATGGTTTCCGGAATAACTACTTGATTAGCTGCTGAATTTTCTGGAAGAGTCAATCCATAGGTTGTGAATAATGTTTCTAGCATTTCAATATGGGTACCTTCCGCTAATACGATATTTGTGAAGGGTCTGATGGAACCTAACTGAGCAATAATGGCTTGATATTCAGCTTCAGCTAAATATTCGCTATTAATCGCGTATAATAACATTTCTTCAATACCGTATTCAACGTTTTCTGAGATTTCTTGGGTTTCTCCTAATTCGCTATAAAGCGAATCGGCTTTGATTGTAGAGATGCTTACAACTGCTGTTAATGCGATGAAGATGGATCCAACGATGATGCCTTTAATGATTGATGATTTTTTCATTTTAATGCCTCCTGTGTGTTGTTTTGCATAATATACGGTTGCCATGAATAGAATATTGGTGTCTTCACATAATCTACATAATAAAGGAGTTTTTGATGATGAAATTCATTTACAACGAACTAGAATTAAATCAAGTGATTGAAACCTATTTTTCTTCGGTTGAACCGCTGGTATTAAAGGCTTTTCCGCCGAAGGAGAAGAAAAAATATCTTTGTTTAATACCTATCATTCAAGTATTTGATAAAAAGCGAATTTATACTGAAAATGAAGTCAATGAAATCTTGAAACAAATTTACGAAAATGATTATTGTATTATTCGTCGTTATTTAATAGTCTACGAATTTTTAGACCGAAAAACGGATGGAAGTCAATACTGGGTGATGGAGGAATCAAATGAACCCTTACATATTAGCGAATAAAGCCGCATGGAACCTGCTCGCAAAAGACCATTATCTTGAATTTAAACGAAGGTACTCATTAAAAGACAATTTATTGAGCCCTGATATCATCAAAGAATTAGGGGATATTCGTGGTCAATCTCTCATTCATCTCCAATGTAATACTGGGAGTGATACTTTATCTTTATCACGTTTAGGTGCGACTGTATCAGCCGTTGATCTTGCCCCGGACAATCTAATTTATGCCAAAAAACTGTTTGATGATTTCAAAACAAGTGGCACTTTTTATGAAGCCGATCTCATGGAGTTTGGAGATACTCATTCACAAAAATATGATATCGTCTTCACTTCAGAAGGAGCCATCGGCTGGTTGCCAGATTTTAATAAGTGGGCACAAACGATCAAAAAACTATTAAAACCTGGCGGTTTCTTTTATCTTTATGAAATCCATCCTTTTTTTCTCATGTTTGATGAAGATGCGTTTCCAAACCAAGAATTAAATATTAAATATCCTTATTTTGGTCGTCAAATGGATCGAAGTGAAACCATCGGTGGGTACGCCGCACAAACAAGACAAGGGGTCAGTTATTACTGGATGTATTCCATCTCTGAAGTGGTGAATGCATTGATTAATGCTGGTCTAAAAATAGAATTTATCAATGAATTTGACCATTTATGTTATAACGCTGGAAACATGATTGAAACGAAACCGGGAGAATATCAATTTCAAAAATGGATAGGGAAAATGCCTTTAATGTTTTCAATCAAGGCAACTCTTTAAAATATGCAGTATAAATTTTTAAAAAGTGATAAAATAAAGATATATTAAACTTTTAATCGAGCATTTTTTGAAAATAACCTCGCTTTGTTATTGACATATGTCAGATATAATGTATAATGGTATTGTGACATATGTCAGAAATAGAAGGAGGGATGAAGATGCCAAGATACGATCAAACCGGTCCAATGGGACAAGGATCTGGGACAGGACGCCAAATGGGTCCGTGTTGCCAATCAGATACGATTCAAAGAAATAACAACGTTCGACGTTCGTGTGGAAGAGGACAAGGCAGAGGATCCTTTATGGGATTAATGCAACCGCAAACAGGGAATAACTGGCTTGTTTCTCGCAAAGCAGTATTAGAAAAAGAACTGCAATCCATTAACGATGCTCTCAAAGAAAAAGACACTCAATAAGTTACATCAAGGAGCGATAATATGCCAAGACCTAGAAAATGGCGCACCGTTTGTTGCCTGCCAGAGACACAAGAATTTGGTCCTTCGAATCAACAACCCAATGCCTTCGTCATTTTATCGATTGATCAATACGAAACCATTCGTTTAATTGATTTAGAAGGTTTAACCCAAGAAGAAACGGCTGCACAAATGAATGTTGCAAGAACCACGGTTCAAGGGATTTACGATGAAGCACGAAAAATTATCGCTGATGCCATCGTCAATGGTAAAACCATGAAAATTGAAGGTGGCAGTTTCAAACTCTGTGAAGATCATTCGCGTCCTTGTGGTCGTGGCTGTCAACGTCACGGCCTTGAAGGGCGTAATAAAATCATAGGAGAATAATAATATGATAGTGCGTTCACTGGTTGAAAATCGGTCGATCGCTTCAAACTGGCAGTGCGCGCACGGCCTCTCTCTTTATGTCGAGACGGGAATGCACCGACTGCTTTTTGATTTGGGACCGGGAGATAGTTTAATCAATAATTCAGCGGAAGCGGGGCTTGATTTAGCGGACGTCGATTTGGTTGTTTTGTCACATGGCCATAATGACCATGGGGGCGGACTCGGCTATTTTTTGGAGATGAATCAACACGCGCCCATCTTTATTCGTCAACACGCTTTTGATCATCATTATTCATTGCAACCCACCGGCGTGCAAAAGGATATTAGCCTTGACAATAAACTCTCGGGAGTTCACCGTTTTAAAATCGTTGATGAAATTCTCAAACTTGATGAAGAACTCCTGTTGTTTCCAACAACATTAAAAACAACAAAATCTCCCATGAAATCCAATAAGAATTTGTTTCGAATGACTGAAGACGGTCTTAAAAACGATAATTTTGACCATGAGCAACACTTGATTGTCCACATCGATCATTTAGATGTCTTATTCTCAGGATGTGCGCATGGCGGGATTTTGAATATTTTAGAGCAAGCAAAATTAATCCTTGGTCATTATCCTCATATTGTCATCGGTGGATTTCACTTAGCGAGTACGACAGGATTAAAAGTCATTCAAACCGATATTGAAGCTTTATCAAAAGCATTAATTGCGACAAATGCCAAGTTTTACACCTGTCATTGTACTGGCTATGATGCTTATCAATTGATGAAGCCGTTGATGAAAGATCAATTAGACTATTTCGCAACAGGAAACTTGTTGCTACTATAAAGGAGTATTATGGAAAATAACTGCGATCATGATTGCGAACATTGCATTGAAGACTGTGAAGAAAGAGAAACACCGAATAAAATTCAAAAATTAAAACCAAATGAAGCGAGCAACATTAAGAAAATAATTGGGATCGTCAGTGGTAAAGGCGGCGTTGGAAAATCATTTGTGACGGCTCTATTAGCGAGCCATATGACCGATCAAGGCTTTAAAATTGGCATTATGGATGCGGACATGACCGGCCCTTCGATACCAAAGATGTTTGGAATTCATCGAAAAGCAAAAGATTGTGATTTTGGAATATTGCCTGAAAGAAGTGCGAAAGGCATCGATATCATCTCGATTAACCTCTTAATTCCAGATGAAACCGATCCTGTTGTCTGGAGAGGACCGCTATTATCAAGTGCAGTATCACAATTTTTTACCGAAGTTGTCTGGAAAGACATTGATTATTTATTTGTTGATATGCCACCCGGAACAGCAGATGTTTCATTGACTGTTTTTCAATCATTACCGATTGATGGCATTATTGTTGTAACGTCACCGCAAGAATTGGTTTCGATGATTGTTGGAAAATCT
>DIJY01000081.1 GCA_002421405.1 Caryophanales bacterium UBA5632
AAAACGTCCAATTAACAGATCCCGAACTCACAACTTATTCACAAAAATATCCTTATATTCGGATTACGCATCCTGCGGCTGAAGATTACGCCACCATGTTAGAGACTAACGGCATCGAACCGGAGGCCGGAAGTGCGGAGCCGCTTGACATTTCCGAGATGACGGTCGAATCAAGTTCTTCATTTGCACCGCTTAATGGATTTTATGTGTCCACCAACGTAACGATTAGACAAGTGACATTTGATGGTGAAACTATCGATGAAGGATACACTGTGGGCGATTATTGGCGTAAAGATCCCAATGACAACCTTACGATTTATGCCTATTTCTTTGGAACAGAAGTATCATTCAATCTTCGAATTGATGGGGGCATGTTCCCTTATGTCGACTATGATTGGTTTGAACTAGGCGCTAGCTATACGATAAGTGGCTATGTCGCCCCATTCTACGAGAACTATCAACTTCAGTTATTCAATGGCGTTGCCATAACCGAATTGGTCGGTTGAAAGGAGACAACATGATTAGACAATTCAAATTAGCTACGATTGGAGTCGGTTTATTACTTAGTATCGGATTAACAGGCTGCGGAAACGCCGCCACGGAAGCCTTCCTAGAGCAGGCTTTAGCCACTCCAACGCTCGCCATTAAAAATAATGGTCAATCGCTTGAAGTTTACGAGAATTCGCGCGAACAAATCGACGGCGTAATATTCTTGCTTCGGTCGGTTACCGTCTATGATGAAAAAAAGGACGTTGAACACGAAGTCGTCATTTCTTGGGCCTATCCTGATGAAACAGCCGAGTATTGGAATGAACTTAAAGAACGGGATGAAATCCCCACGTTAATTTCCAATACTCCCATTTATTTGGCGGCCCCCATCTTCCCAAAATTTGGCGAAGATCCAGTTGATAGTGAACTCATCGCCACCGCGACACTCGATGGCTTAACGAAGAGCAAAACATACCCGATTACATTACTACCTGAAATAGCCGATTATTCGGAAGTTCCACTTATTCCTCTTAATACAGTTAATCCGCCGGAAGGTGGACCAACGGATACCTATGGTGGCACTATCGTGAGAGTCCAGGGATATTTAACACGTCACATGCTCGATTGGGATTCGGCCTATCTGCACGATGGCACTACAGGCATCAACCTATATAAATTATCGTACACCCCCGAACTTCTCTCCTTGATTGCCGTTGGCGATTACATTGAAGCGATGGGCACATTTGCCCGCTATGGTGGCATGCGACAACTTTCCTACATCACCCGTATAATTCTAGTTAATCCCGGTCCCACTTCGACGGAACCGACGCCAACAATCGTTACCGAAGCTGATTGGCCGAACCTTGTTGCCGGTGATGATGGCAAACTAGTTACGGTGACAGGTCTTACATTTGATGCTGTAGCAACTGGAGACATTATTCTTGGCGGTCACTTCACGTTCTACATGAAACTTGGTGCTTTATCGATCAAGGTCTACCTTAACTACCATAACGATGTTAATGGCACGACCATTCGTCGCCAAGCAATTGCCGATGTGCTAACAGCAGCTGTTGATGGGGCCACTGTCACATTTACTGGCGTGCTTGGCTGGTATAATGGACCGCAGTTGCTTCCAATTCCACCTAGCGATGTCACATTAGTACCTGCTGCCTAGTTTAAATTTATTCGGATTAGGGGCTGTTCGAAAACTCATAGGTAGAAATGAGTGAAAAAGAACGTCTCTTTTTCTTTAGTTAGATGTTGAAATTAACGAACAATCTTAGATTGTTCGAAAACCTACTTATTCAAATTTTGTCTCATTTTGGTATTTAATTTTCTTCCCTTTTTGGCAAGACGTTTCCAACTTGGTTTTCTAAATAATTCGGGTTCTAGATTGTCAGGAGCAACCCAAAATTTGTTGTGTTTCCTAGTTTCGTAATATCGGAATAGTTTAGCGATATTTAATCCAAGATAATTAAGCATTGATTCAGTGGATACCTTATCAAGTCCTCTCCTTCTAAATCTTACATAACCATAATCTTGTTTTTCGATGCCAATTACCCCTTCAACTTGGATTGAACGATTCACTCTTATCGCGATGCCGTTAGGAGAACATAGATTATTTTGTGATTCATATTTATAGCGTTCTAAATCTTTAATGACTTCGAATAATTTATAATCGTCGTCCTGTCTCATCATGAATCTTTTACAATAGGGCATCCAACGACAGTGATTACATCCTTCAATTTTATAAAATACAGCTTCTGCCTTTCTTGGATGTCTATAAGTGAGTTTGACTTCATAACCAACATAACCATTCAAGCAGGTGATTGTATCGTTTTCGTTTAAATGAAAACAATCGGGGTTTTTAGCAGATTTGTTGCCTTCCCACGATGGGTGCTTAACATAATTTTCAATGTGATATTGATGAAGATAGCGATAATTTTCCAAAGATCCATATCCAGCATCGGCACATATTCTTTTGGGATAAAAGCCATAAAACCTAGCAAATTTATCGATTACATCAATGAAATCGTTCATGTCTGTCCGAGATTGTGATACATAATATGAAAATACGAATCCTCTCATCACAAGAATTTGAACGTTATAAGCGGCGTGCATATTGCTGCCTAATCCCGAATAATAATCAGCTTTAAGAGCCATGGCAGTCGCATCTTTATCGGTCTTATAATAGGAGTTTCTATTGGGACCAATCACGTCTTCTTTCTCTTCATATTCGAGTGTCTTTTCTAATAATCCAATTAATGCTTTTTCAATGTTTCTATATGTAATCTCATCCAACCTATCTCGTTTTAATTGGAGGTTAGTTATGGCATGAGCAAGTGTGTTGCTTCGAATTAATTCTTCCTCCCGATAGTAATCAAATAGACCATATTTCATAATTATTTCACTTGCTTTGATGGTTAATCTTTTATGATGCATGGTGGGTTTCCAAACAAACTTATACTTATTAGCGTTAGCTTCATATTTAGTTCCATCAACAAAAGCATCATCCATATCAAAGGCCATTTCTTTCGCAATTTGCATGGATATTAAGGAGAATATCTCTTCTTCGTTTGGAACAATAACTTTATTAATGAAATCACAAAACTTGGAATATATTGGTCTTGCTTGGTCCATCAAAAAGATGAATCTCAAATCATATTTACACGCATCAGCAAGATCTCTTAACGTGCATCGAGTAAAAGCAAAACCAAACAATATCGTTGCGAATAAATGATAATAATTATATCCAGGTCTTCCTCCGGATGATGTGTTATTCTTGATGTATTTTGAGATAACATCTCCAACTCCAGAATCATCAAGTAAATTAAGAAAACTCTCGATAATTTTCTGTTCTTTAACCTCTAGGTCGAAGGAAGGGAGCAAAAACATTTTTCCCGTGTTAAAATAAGCCATAACAATACCTCCGTAAACAAGAGTATTGTAACAAAAAAGGCGATTTCTTACGATTTCGCCTTTTTTCATAAGAAAAGGAGCTGTCATTCACCCTTTTAGGTTTTCGAACAGCCCCTTTTTTCATTTGATAAGGGCGACGATATCAATCAACATCTCGTCGATGGTCAACCCAGCATGGTGCGCTTTCATTTCATTGTGGACAAGCTGGCCATCTTTTGTATGATCAAATGAATATCTGTCGGTGGCAATGGCCAGAAAATCTCCGACAAATCTTTCAATCATCGGATGAGGAATACCTGGACCATACCATTGTTCGTTAAGAATCTCTTCTTTTGATTTTAAAATGAAATGGTGGCCATATTCTTTATTGAATAACCTCTTAAAAGCCCGCTCTTTTTTATCTTTTACAAAGAAATTAGCGGCTCTTGGTTCGTTTGAAAAAGGGTGTTCAAGAAGATTGAATAACTTCTTATTGTCATCTTCTCCAATAAACTCAATATCAACTAATCCATGATCGGCAATAATAAGGAACAGCGTATTGGCATGTGACTTGCTCAGTTGCTCCACGCGCTTATTAATGTCGCGAATTATTTTGGTAATCGCCTTATGAGAAACGCCATAATCGTGAGTATCAAGATCGGGTTGAATCCAATAGCCGTAAACAAACTTCGGTCCGATAACGCGCGCCTCCTTATCAAGCATTTGAAAAAAGACGTCAATTGTTTCGGCGCCGTTTGGTTTGATTGATGGCCACACTGAAGTAACGTGCATCTCGGGATTTTGGCGTTTTATGAGCGTCATGATGTCATCATAATCAAGCATTTTTCTAATATCGGCGCCGTTCATTAAAGGCTCTTTTGTGATATTGTGGCGACANNTTTGCATCGAACTCAGGAAAATATTGTGACCAACCAAGCCATCCGTTTTCAATTGGAAATTTTCCACTCAAAAAACCATTGGTGGCTGCCACCGTGGTTGGCGGGAAAGTTGAAGTCATCGTATGAATGCGATTCCGTTTCAGTAAGGCGCCTTTGGGAAGATGATTTTCAATAAGCGCTGTGCCCATGCCATCAAACAAAATAACAAACACGCGTTTATGGCCTTTTAAAATGTCATCAATCGCCGGAATTGATTCGTTGAATTGGGAAACGTTAAAATGCTTTAAAAGAGAATTAGAGAAGTTTACGATTGAATTTTTGGGATCGAAGTATTTGATTTTCATAAGTTATTATTAAAACATTAACACAAGTAAAAATTATTTCAC
>DIJY01000088.1 GCA_002421405.1 Caryophanales bacterium UBA5632
AAATCGACCATGAAATTTAAATTGACATAACTCTGTTCGTATTCATTCGCCCGGCGAATACTTGAATATAATGCAATCATTTGTTCTAATGATTCGCGTTTTGAAACCGTTTCATTTGAAAGCAATGAATGTTTAACACGTTCGATTTTTTGATAAGCTAATTGATCTTTTGTATAGTACTCTTTATATAATAACAACACCAAATTATGAATTTCGGTAACGGTCAATTCAAAGGGAGTTCTTCGCGGTGTGTGAACTATCTGAAAGACTTCGAGTATGTTTTTATAAAGCGTTTCGGCTCGATTTTTAGGCCGTGATGATTCTAGTTGTAATGATTTGAGTCGTGACTCTGGAATCTTCAAATCATAATAAAAACACCGATAGAAACTATAGGCTTCTTGAAATGTCAATTGCTTAGACATGAATTCAAAATCATCTTGGAACAACTGATTGTATTGTTGATTTTTACCAATTTCACGGTAAAGTCTTAATGAATTGACAATCACATCATTTGGAATTTGTTTTTTTGTTATATTTTCAAGACATTTCATAATATCACCAAAAAATATTATACTATAAGCAAATATTATTTGATATAGATTATATATAATTTTATCTAAATTTATTGATTAATCATAATCATTTTTCCGATTATGAATATGTTTAATTAGTTTTTCCATAACATATTGTCTCAAAAAGAAACCCGCGAATCCTCGCGGGTTGTTTTGTATAAACGCAATTTATTCTTGAGTTAATTGATTTATTGCTAAGGTGATAAAATCTAAATCTTCCCAAAGAAGGGTTGTTTGATACCATGAAACGCTTGTGATGTTATCAATTGAAGCGATCGTCCCCAATGTTACGATCGGAATACCTGAATACTGAAGGATATAGAACCCATTTTCGACAACCGTTTGATCATTGATTGAACCCATCAGACCTGAAACGCTTAAAGAACTTGTTTCGGTTTCATCGTCAGTGACAAAAACATTGGTAACGACGACGCTCGATATCACTTTGCCATTCCAATCATCACCAATGAGACCGCCAATATAGGCGTGATCATCGGATGCTAAATGGATATTTGACAGTGCAAATGAATCAATGATGACCCCATATTGGTTATATCCAATGAGTCCACCTGCCGTTGTCCATGAACCATTATTTGGTAAAGTAATATCGGTATTCGCATAACTTGACTCAATTGTGATTTCCGTAGAATCGACGACTGATTCATAACTCATTAGAATGCCACTATAATTGTGACCGACTAATCCGCCAGCGAAAACGCGATATTTTTGAGAAACGGCTGAAATAATTGAATTTGACGATGCGTTTTCAATATGAACATTGTAGGTTTTTCCGACTAGTCCGCCAACGTAAGTGAAATTTTTACTATTGACATCAATCGTTCCAGTCGAACTCACGTCGATGATGTTGGAAGCTTTAAAATCAGAAACGGTCATGGTTGAAGTAAGATAGGCTGAATGAAATCCAACGAGTAAACCGGCATAAGTATTACTTGAAATATTTGAAATCGTAATATTTCCACTGACAGTCACATCAGTGATATCCCCCGTCATGTGACCCACAAGACCGCCCGCATAAGTCATAAAATCAGTACTGTAACTGATGGTAAAATTAGAAACAGTTAAGTTAAATATATTACCAGTCGCTACCCCAAATAAGCCATTATAATTACCATTTTTATCCGTAATAACATAGTTAGAGATGGTGTGATTATCACCATCAAACCAGCCGATGAATGGATCTGAGGCCGAACCGATGGGATCCCATTCCGCTCCATTTAGGTCAATGTCTGCGGTTAATTGATAAGACTTCGTCACATCCATTGCCCGTAATTCAGATTCATTGGAGATTGTAAGCCATTCGGATGGTTCTGTCGTTTCAACTTCAGTTGTGATGGGTTGAGTTGTCGAACCATAAAAATCACAACCAACCATCGCAATTCCGATGAGAAATAAGCTAAGAAATAAAAGATACTTTTTCATGTTTGATTCTCCTTATCAATGATACAAAAACATTATAACATATCTCAAATGGTATCTCTTTGAGGTTTTTATGAGAGTTTAAAACAATGTTTGTTGAATGACACTTTCGTTGTCATCCTCCTCATCTTCATCTTCATCTTTCGATAAGTTCGTATTCAAAATCTTTTCAAGTTCCCAAAGAACGGAATTATCCTCTTCTAACGAAGGAATTTCGATATCGTCTTCAATCGTTTGCTCCATTGAAACGGCAACCTCTTCTTCGCTTTCAAAGCTCGTTACATCTGCGTTTCTTTCACGCGAAAGTTTCGTCAATATTTTATTGATGAAAGCTGAATCTGATTCTTCAATTCTAAAAGCTTTTGGGCCTTTTTCTTTTTCTAAATAAGGAATTCCATGTTCATATTTATCGGGTTTCAATTCGGACCCGGGGATGAGTATGAACCCGTCCTCAGTTTCAATCCGAATTTTTATGTAATCTTTAATATAGAAAATATTTTGCGAAACAGCACCGACAAATTCATAAGGATTGGTTTTGACACTTTTTAAATAGAGTTTTCCTTTTGCAGGGCGATGACCTGATTCCATGTTATCAATAAACTCGCGTTTGATTGCGCCACGATTTGTCAGAAGCAAAAGTTCATCTTTTGACGTTGATGTTGTGAAAACAGCGGCGACAAGTTCATCTTCTCGCAAATTCATGCCTTTGACACCTCTAGCACTTTGTCCTAAAATTGGAACTTCGGATATTGGATATTTTAAGATATATCCATTTTTAGAGACAACGACGACATCGGTATCGTATCCGCCTGATAAA
>DIJY01000015.1 GCA_002421405.1 Caryophanales bacterium UBA5632
TAACGTTTGGTGAATAAAGTTGATAATTGAATTTGTTTATTTGATTTTTTTGCTATTTCTAGCCGTTTTATTCTCGGATATATAATTATCGTTTACGTTTGTTTTTAAATAGAGGCGTTGATGGCTATTTTTAGGTGTTTATAAGGATCTCTATCAACTTTTATCACCAAACGTTAGTTTTTTTTTGCATTTTTTTAAGAATTATTTCACATTTTGAAAAACTATTTCTCCAATTTTTAAAAGATGTGTTATCATAGAATAGTTCAAATCAATATTACTTGGTTTTTTTGTATTCGGAGGATTGTATGAACAAACTTTGGAACCGTAATTTCACGATATTAACCATTGGATCTTTTATCTCGGCTTTTGGCAGTGCCGCTGCCGGAATTGCCTTTGGTATTTTAATCTATATTGAAACGCAATCTCCCCTCATGCTTGCCTTATTTACTGTTGCCAATATCATTCCAAGGCTCATAACTTCTGTCTTTATAGGTCCATTCATTGACAGACATTCACGAGTAAAAATGATTTACTTCATTGATTTTTTCTATTCTGTTTTTTTCGCATTCGTCGCACTCGTCCTTTTCTCAGGATATTTTAATATCATCGTTTTTACCTTAATCGCTTCCTTTTTCGGAATCGTTGATACAGTGTATCAAATCGCCTTCATGAGCCTTTTTCCAGAGGTTATCAGCGAAGGAAACCATTCAAAAGCCTATTCGATTTCTTCATTGATTTGGCCGATATCAGCAGCGATCATGGCTCCGGTAGCCGCCTACTTCATTGAAAACTATGTGTTTGGTGTCGCCATCTTAATGGCATTCAATGCAATCACATTTGTGATAACAGCGACCATTGAAACACAGATTAAAGTTAAGGAAAAATTGAATACCCAAAAATCAGAAGATCGGTTCCATTTCATTCAAGATTTGAAGGAAGGAATTCGGTATTATAAAATCGAAAAAGGAATTTTAGGCATTGGAATTCTCTTCGCTGCTTTTTCATTTGTCTACGCTGCAAGTGACTTGCTAAGAATGCCCTATTTTATTAACCATCCAACATTAACCCTTCAACATTTCTCGCTATTGATTTCAGCGAGTGCGATTGGAAGAATGGTAGGCGGAATCATTCATTATCTCTTCAAGTATCCGACCGCAAAAAAGTATTTGATTGCTGTTAGCGTCTATTTAACCGTTGAAATCTTAGGAGCCACGCTTTTATACATGCCTTACGTTGTTATGATTGTCGTAAGTTTTATTGTCGGATTACTTTCTGTCACAAGCTTTAATATTCGGATGAGTGCAACTCAAACCTATTTGCCAGGACATATTCGCGGTAGAATCAATTCAACGCAACAAATGTTATGGAACATTGGAACCATCGTCGGCACATTAAGCATTGGATTAATCGCTGAATACTCAGGATTAGAATATCGTTTTATCATTCTTTGCGCTTCAATTGTGAGTCTATCTGCCATCTTCTTAATTCCAATCAGGATGAAGAATGAATTTAAAAAAATCTATAATGTTGATGTATAATATATAATAGAAGAAAGTCCATTCTAAAGAAGGGAGTCGATCTCATGAAATTTCTTAAAAACCCATTTATTCTTGCGAGTATTTTTTTTGTTTTCTCATGTGCTACGTTATCTTATTTCTTTTTCACGAGTTATCGCACCCTTGAAACGAAACAAGAAGATATTTTGGATCTTGAATTAGAGGTTACTGAACGACAAATCAACCAAAATTTTGAAGAAATAAAAACGGTATTACAAACGCTTGGAAGTCATCTAGAAATTAGTTTCAATGACGATGATTTTTTAGAATTCATCCAACAAGTGGATTTAAACAGCGATGCAATGGCATCCATTTATTTTGGCAAACCTGATAAAACGATGATCAACTCCACTGGCTTTACCCCGCCGCCCGGTTTTGACTTAACAACGCGAATTTGGTACCAGATGGCTATCGCCAGTGAAGACATTATTTTTACGCCTGCATTTATTAATGCAACAGAAGATCGAGTCATTGTGACAGCTGCGAAAGCAGTTTATAACGAAAGTAATGAATTGCTCGGAGTTATTGCGACTGATATCGACATTCGAACCATTACTGGTTTTGTTTCAAATAAACAGATTGGTCAAGATGGTTTTGCGTTCTTGATCGATACCAATGGGAATTTACTCGCTTGCCCTGACAACAATCATACAATCATTGAACTGAATTCAGCGAGTGACTACGAGGCAAGATTACTGGATATCGATGGCACGGGAATTATTCATGACTTTTCGATTCAAAATGTAACGGGGGTATTAGCCTATTCCACCCTTCCAGATAACGACTATCTATTAGGCGTTTTTCTTCCCAAAGCGGAGTTTGCTTCAGGGTTGATGATTTTATCCATTATTTTCTTATCCTTAATGATCGCTATGATAATTTTAGGGGCAATTATCATTATTATTTATTACAAACGAATTAATAAACCCCTCTCATTACTCCTTGAAGATATTGGCAGTATTGATATGACAAATACACTCAATTACAGGATGCCTGAGCCGAAAAATGATGACTACTTGAACATTAGACAGGCAATCAATCATATTATTGACACGACTGATACCTACTTCAACGAACGCCAAGAGGCGCAACATAAACTCGTAATTGAAAATCAAAGAGTAGTTTTATTAATGGAATCAACCGCTGACATTATCTTTGAGATTGATTCAAATAAAACATTCGTCTCAGTTTTTGGCAGAGGACTTGATACGCTAGGAATTAAACCGCAAGCATTCATTGGCAAAACAGTATTAGAAATGTTTGGTGAAGATGGTCAAGAACGTGATATTGCCTATTCAAAAGCATTAAAAGGAATTCACAGTATCTACGATTGGACTTATTTTAAGAATGGTAAGCCACTTTACTTTGAATCTTCAATATCTCCGATGTACGATGAATATAAAAACATTATTGGTGCGGTTGGTATCTCGCGCGATATAACGGAACCGATGCGAAAACAAAAAGAGATCGAATACATTAGTATTCATGATTTCTTAACAGGGTTATACAACCGTCGACATTTCGTTGAAGCCTTCGCTGAACTCGATGAAGAATTCAATTATCCGCTTGGAATGATGATGATTGACCTCAATGGTTTAAAAATTCTAAATGATGCTTATGGCCACGATACGGGCGATAAAGCGTTAAAGAAAGTCGCAGATGTTTTGAAATCTGTCGCTGATGAAGATGACATCGTATGCCGTATTGGTGGCGATGAATTTGCAATTATATTGATTAATACTGAAGTCGCGAAATTAGATGAAGTCAAGGAAAAAATTCAATTAAGATTATCCAATATTCTTATCGAGAACATTCCGTTATCTGTGGCAATTGGTTATGAAATTAAAAAGAATGAATTAATGGACTTAGAAGAGGTTCTTAAAAACGCTGAGAATCAAATGTATCGCAACAAAGTGACCGAAGGTAGAAGCATTCGCAACAATGCAATTAAAGCAATCTTAAAGACGTTAACCGATAAATTCGAAGATGAAAAAACCCATTCGACACGCGTCAGTGAACTTTGTAAAAAAATGGGTATTGCCTTAAGTGTTAAGTCAGATGATTTAAGAGAATTAGAGGTTGCGGGTCTCTTTCATGACATCGGAAAAATCTCGATTCCCGATGACATCTTGTATAAACCTGCAAGGTTAACGCCAGAAGAATTTGAAATCATTAAAATGCATACGGAAAATGGTTACCATATTCTAAGAGCGGCTGACGAATATTCTAACTTAGCTGAATACGCTTTATCTCATCATGAGCATTGGAATGGTAAAGGATATCCAAGGGGATTAAGTGGAAAAGACATTCCATTATTCTCAAGAATTATCTGCATCGCCGATGCGTTTGAAGCGATGACTTCAGACCGGGTTTACCGCAAGAAACTGACAGAACAAGCCGCTGTCAATGAAATAATCAAATACGCCGGAACGCAGTTTGATCCTGATTTAGCCAAAATATTTGTTGAAAAAGTACTGGGTTATCCCTTTGAATAAGAAAAAGAGGACCGTTCGTCCTCTTTTTGATTGAAAATGACGATGATTCATGAATCGATATTCGCAAATATTCCCAAATCGGTTATAATATAATACAGATTAATGGAGGTATAAAATGAAAAAGAATCTATTTTCGGGTATCGCTATTTTTAATTTTACACTGTATCTTTCCATGCGTTCAATATGGTCGGGTATTGAAGGCATGTTTAAGATTCATGCATTGCAATTTGTCTTTTTTGGCATCGTAAGTGCTTTATTTATTTTATCAATTGTCTTTCGGTTTGTGAAGGTTAAAACATCGATTATATATGCCTTAATTGGTTTTTCGAGTTTTCTATCCATTGCTTTATTCTATATGCTCTATTTAGGAATTGATAGTCATCGCTATTTCATCCGTGCTTTCGTTGAAATCTTGATGTATTTGATGATTGCTTATTTTGCCTATTTCATTATCTTTAAGTTTCCATCCTGTCAATTATCAAAGAATCGACTTTATAAACGGATTCTGTTTGGGACCTTTGCGGCGTTACTGATTGTCATTACTTTTGATTTAGAGTTCCATTT
>DIJY01000016.1 GCA_002421405.1 Caryophanales bacterium UBA5632
CCAACAAAATCAGTAATTTCAATATGGGATGGGCATACATAAGAGCAAAGACCACAAGCCATACATTTTTGTGCATTCAATTTTTTAATGAGATCAACATCTTTCGTTTCATAAGCGCGTTTAATCTCTGTCGGCGTTAAGAATACTGGACAAACATCAGCGCATTTTCCACAACCTAAACATTCTGGATGGGCTTTTTCTTCAGGCATTGGCTTGACAATGACGGCCCCTAAAGTATCACTAACAATTAAATCATCAATTAATATTGCCCGCCCTGTCATCGGTCCGCCCGCGATATACCAAGCTTTTTCAGAAACCAAACCATCGGTATATCCACCGGACAATTGAATTAGTTCTTTAACAGGCGTTCCAAGTGGAACATAATAGTTTTTTGGATTTTTAATGCCTTCACCAGTGATGGTGATGACGCGAGAGATGAGAGGAATATTTTTTTCTACGATATCTGCATAAACCATCGCGGTCGCTGAATTGTCAACGATGACTCCAGCTTCAGCAGGAAGTCCTTCATAGGTTTTTCCTGTGACTTGTTGAACAACATATTTTTCCCAGCCTGCTGGATAAATATCTTTAATTTCTTTCAACTCGATTCCTGGATAATTAGATAGCATCGGTTGTAAGACGTCTTTAATGTGTTTATTATATGATTTGAAGCATACAACTCCACGCGAAGCATTCGCTGCACGCATGAAATAATGCAGTCCTTTTAAGAGTTTCTCAGGATATGCATTGATCAGCATATAGTCACAAGTCAAATAAGGTTCGCATTCAACCGCATTGATGATAATAACATCAATCGGTGATTTTGTTTGATACTTGACATAGGTTGGAAATCCTGCGCCACCTAATCCCGACAAACCTGCTTGCTTCATTTTTTCAATAAGTTCTTCACGGGTAAAATGCAAAGTGTCAGCTTCGGGTTGAATTGAATCATCCATCCGATGCAATGAATCATTGGCGATTTCGATAGAATCCACCATTCTACCACTGCAGTGCCAAACTTTTTTAATCGCAGATACTTTTCCGCTCACTGAAGCATGGATTGGCATTGCACCAAATCCTTCACGTAAGGCAACAACTTGTCCAATCTTGATATCGTCCCCAACTTCAACAATTCGTTTTAAAGCTGATGTTTGTTGCAAGAGGGGTATATAGACAAATTGAGGATTGAGATGCTCATACAAAGGTGATTCTTTTGACATTTGTTTTCTTCCGTCAATGTGAATTCCTTTGGCTTTTCGTAAAATCATGGAATAATCCTCCTTATTGAGATGCTATAATTACATCAAAAATACCATGTGATATTATATCACACTCTAAAAAAGACACAAACAATATTTATGAAAACCGGTGATTAACGATTATGAATCCGTTTTAGCAAGTTATCAATCTCGGTAATCGATAAATATCGCCATTCTCCCGTTTTCAATTCACCTAATTCAATGTTCATAATTCGAATTCGTTTTAAGCGATTAACATGATAGCCAAATGTTTGACACATTCTTCTTATTTGTAAATTTAACCCTTGGGTAATAATCAATTTAAAGCTAATATCAGTAACTTTTTCTATCGTTGAAGGTTTTGTAATTACTTTTAAATGTTGAACAGGATTATAAATCTCAACACCTTTTTCCATTGCATGAATAAACTGATCATCATATGGCTTATCTAATTCAATGACATATTCTTTATCATGATTATTTTCACTTCTAAGGATTTCATTGACAATCAAACCGTCGTTTGTCAGTAGAATTAACCCTGAAGTATCTTTATCAAGTCTCCCAATGGGAAATATTCGTTCTGGGTAGTCGATAAAATCAATGATATTGTTGGGGATTTTTTGATCGGTTGTCGAGATAATTCCAACCGGTTTATTGAATGCAATATAAACCGTTGTCGGCCTTATTCCGATGACTTCACCGTTGATTCTAACAATATTGGACGGTTCAACTTCCATGCCAACCGTTGCAGGCAATAAATCAACCGTAACTTTTCCAGCTTGGATTAAACGATCGGCTTCCCTTCGAGAACAATATCCCGTTGAACTGATGTAAACATTGATTCTCATTGTATTTTCCTCTGTTCATATAAAAATTTAAATAGGGTTGTATCGCGTTCTAACCATGGAATGAGGTCGTTCTTAGCGACCGCATTATTATTTGTGATTGCTTCTTCTAAAGTTACCCACAAAGGAAAATATCCATATTCAATTTCATATCCAGAGTAAGAAGTATCATTTTGTTGATTATAAATATCACAAAAATAATATCGAGAATCTTGAATAAAAATATCGAACTCGCCTTTAAAATCTTTGGCGTACTCAATGGTTGAAGCAAAAGGACGAATCTTTGTTTTTATTCGATAGCCAGTTTCTTCCATCACTTCTCTAGATAAGACATCATAGGCTGATTCTTTCAATTCTTTTCCACCGCCGGGAAATTTCATTTCACCATAACGACTGGATTTGACAACAAGCAAGAGATTATTTTTTATGATGATAGCGCGATATGCAACTCTTTTGATAATAGATTTTGTTTCGATATTTAAATCATTTTGACGGTAAATGGTTAAAAGTCTTTTCATCGCGCAAAATAACTCCTCATTAAGTTGATGACAGTATCGATATCTTCCTTATTAATCCCGTGATGGGTCACAAAACGGAAAGGATGTTCATAGGGAAGAATTTTAATGTTATGCTTTAATAAAAATTGGTCAAGATATTCCCTTTTAGGATCATCAGTATCAAAGAAAACAATGTTAATATCGCGTTCAGAGTGATCTACTGTGATTCCTTCGATTGATTC
>DIJY01000050.1:0-876 GCA_002421405.1 Caryophanales bacterium UBA5632
ACCGACCGGTTTTATTGCTTTTTGCCGATAATACCCCTTATGCAATTGCTGATAAGTGTCCCCATCAAGGTTTCTCTTTATTCACTGGGAAGTATGAGAATGGAATCATTGCTTGTAAAGAACATGGATTGCAAATCGATATTCGTACCGGAAAAGTTGTGAACCCTTTAAAGGCGCAAGCCTTGAGAATGGATGAAACCGAACATTCAATCAAAACATACGACGTAAAAGTTGAAAATGGAAAAGTATATATTATACTTTAAAATTTATAAATTTCTATAAAAAGGAGAGTATGTCTTGATCAGGCATACAATGAACCGATGGAAAATGCATTGAAGATTTATAACGAAACGAATAAGAAATTGAAAGCTTTTCATCTTGTTATGTTTTTACATGGCTGGGATTCTTCGACCGAAGCGCCTCATGACGCCATGGAATATCGTTCAAAACAACTCGGTGTTCTCTCTGAAATGTATTACCGACTTTCGACGGACCCTGCTTATGAAAGTGCCATTGAAACGTTATTTCAAAACAAAGAACATCTCGATTCTGTATTATCACATGAAGTGACAGAACGCCGCAAAGATATCGTGAAAACAAAGAAGATACCGGTTGAAGAATACGTTCAATATCAAGAACTAATGTCGCAAGCATATCAAGTTTACGTTGATGCAAAACGCTCAAGCAACTATGAATTATATAAACCCTATTTACTTAAAGTAATTGATTTCAAAAAGAAATATTTACAATGGGTTAAAACAAGTGAAATGAAAGGATACGACATTTTCCTTGATGAATTTGAAGTGGGATTTTCAATTTCTGACTATGATTTATTTTTTAACACTTTAAAAGAACGACTCGTTCCCTTCGCTAAAA
>DIJY01000050.1:889-2638 GCA_002421405.1 Caryophanales bacterium UBA5632
CGCAGTCGACCAACAAAAAGCTTTTGCAAACTATTTAAGAAATGTTTTTTGTTTTGATCCAAATCGTACCGTGATTAAAGAGAGCGAACATCCGTTTACAACCGGCAATGGAACCACTGATGTTAGAATAACCACTCATTATCATGCCGATAACCTTCAAAGTGCAATTTTTAGTTCAATTCATGAAATGGGACATGGACTTTATGAACTCCAAGTCGCAAAAGAATTGGATGAAACGATGTCGGGTGGCGGTGCATCAATGGCGATGCACGAAAGCCAATCAAGAATGATGGAAAACATGATTGGCAGAAGTGAAACTTTCTGGAATCATCATTTTCCAAAACTTCAAGAACTGTTTCCCAAAGAATTAAAAAATACGACAGTCGATGATTTTGTGAAGTATGTTAATACGGTTTCTCGCGGTTTTATACGCACTGAAGCAGATGAATTAACTTATTCACTCCATATCATGGTCCGCTATGAAATCGAAAAGATGATATTCAATCGCAATGTTGATTTAGATACCTTGCCTGAGTTATGGAATAAACTCTATAAAAAATATCTCGGTGTCACAGTAACGAATGACCAAATCGGTATTTTGCAGGATATTCATTGGTCCCAAGGTTCGTTTGGATATTTCCCAACTTATGCACTTGGATCAGCGTATGCAGCACAAATTTATCATGCGATGTCAAAAGATATCGATATCAAAAAATCAATCAATGATGAGACCTTAAAAGAAATCGCGCTTTGGTTGAAAGATCATATCCATAAATATGGTGCCTCAAAGCCGCCGAAAGAGATTTTAAAGTTAGCGACGGGCGAAGATTTTAATCCAAACTATTATGTTGATTATTTAATTGAAAAATATACGAAATTATATCAATTATAAATACTTTTAAGCCGCAGATTGCGGCTTTTCTTTCATTTATCTTTGGGAAAGAGTCTTCTTTTGATATAATATCGTTAGGATGAGTAATATCAAGTTGAATTATGATAGGAGATCGACATGAATTTAATGAATCATTTATGGATAAAAAAAATGTTTTTACCCATTGTCATCATAATACTATTTGGTATGACATTCCTTTTTGGAACACCCAAAGAACTGATTTTGGGTTACCTTAGCATATTACAGAGCCCTTCAATTTTGATTAGCGATTATCTTTATATTGGTGGATTAAGTGCGACACTCTTTAACGTCGCAACGATTATGCTCATCAATATTATCTTAATAAAAGCATTAAAACTTAAGATGAATGGCCCCATTTTTGCGGGGATTATGACCATCGCTGGTTTTTCTTTCTTTGGGAAAAATCTCTTCAACACCATTCCAATCTATCTTGGCATATATTTATATTCGATCGTAAAGCGAGTTGAATACAAGTCTCTGATTATCGTCATCTTGTTTTCAACTGGCATATCGCCCATCGTCAGTTTTGTAATATTCGGGACCGGATGGCCACTCTATATCTCCATTCCTGCCGGGATTGCATTTGGGATTTTCACGGGATTTGTACTTCCATCTTTGGCCACCAACACGATGAAATTTCATCAAGGATATAATCTTTACAACGTTGGATTTGCCATGGGAATCTTATCAACGCTTTATGCAGCTATCTTTCGTAGTCTCGATATCAATCTCAATTTAGGCGGTCCTTCCAGTATTCAATATCATAACGAGCTAATGCTGCTTTGTTTAATTCTATCGATTGTCTTTATGATGGGGGCTTTTTTGAGTGATAAAGG
>DIJY01000122.1 GCA_002421405.1 Caryophanales bacterium UBA5632
GATCAATTTAAAATGGTTGTGAAAGAACCT
Organism: Caryophanales bacterium UBA5632; assembly: GCA_002421405.1. Lineage (GTDB taxonomy): Bacteria > Bacillota_I > Bacilli_A > Izemoplasmatales > Hujiaoplasmataceae > UBA5603. The sequence continues at coordinate 31 of DIJY01000122.1, forward strand.
GTCTTTATCTTTTCGGTTTCAATCGGTGTTGGTACTTTTGTTGTATTGGCACTGTTAAGAATCTTAACACAGTTTAGATTAACAACATTGTTTATCATAAGTTATGCTATTTTATTCATCGTTGCGATTATCGTTGCCCAAATCAATCCTGCCTTTATCCCTGTGGCGTTTGATTCAGGTGGTGTCACGACTGGACCAATGGCCGTCCCCTTCATCATGGCCCTTGGTTTTGGTATTTCAAAATCTCGAGGTGATAGATCCTCAGAAGAAGATTCATTTGGTTTAATTGGCATTGCATCAATCGGTCCAATCATATCTGTATTAATTCTTGGCTTCTTCTATGAACCCGTCACGCCAATCAGCGATACTTCTACTACTTTTCTTCAATATTTCGTCGCCAATTTAATCCAAATGGCGATTGCTATTTTGCCCTTTGTTCTCTTTTTTACGGTATTTCAACTCATTGCCTTTAAACTCAATAAAAAACGGGTTATTACGGTCCTAATCGCTTTTGTCTATACGTATATCGGATTAGTCTTATTTCTTACCGGCGCAAATGCTGGTTTAGTCAATATCGGCTATGCAATCGGTAGTTTCTTCGCTAGTTTGGATTTTGCTTGGATTTTAATTCCTTTAGGAATGATATTTGGTTTTACCATCGTCGCCGCCGAGCCTTCAGTGGTAGCCTTGAATCATCAGGTTGAAGAAGTTAGCGCCGGAGCAATCTCTAAGAAATTCATGATGGCATCTTTATCGGTGGGGGTTTCAATTGCGGTTGGATTGTCACTATTAAGAGTATTGACGGGTATTCATATCTTCTATATCTTAATTCCGGGATATGTGATTGCTTTAGTGTTGACCATTTTTACACCAAAGATATTTTCTTCCATTGCGTTTGATTCGGGCGGCGCGGTTAGTGGAGCGATGACTTCGGCTTTCCTCATGCCATTTGCCTTAAGCGCTTCATCAACGTTTGGAACGAATATATTGACGGATGCTTTTGGCCTCGTTGCGCTGGTCGCAATGACGCCACTCATCACCATTCAATTATTAGGTCTTGTTTATCAATTGAAATTACAAAAAGTCCGTATTGCTGAAGAGGATAATGATATCATGGACTTAACGGGAGGAAAAAAATGAAATTATTAATCTCGATCATCCCCAAAGATATTCATGATGAAGTCGCTCATATTGTGGGTGGTTTCAAACTTGATTTTCAAACCACCATCCCTGGTAAAGGCACAGCCACTTCTGAAATCCTTGAATACTTTTCTTTAGGAGAAACCGAACGCGATGTTATCATCAGTCTCATCGATGATGATGATATCCAACTGATCTTTGATCGACTCAAAGAAGAACTTGATTTTCTTGATTCAGGCAGAGGTGTGGCTTTTACAATCTCAGTTGATGCAATCTCAAAACTGGGATACAAATTTTTATATCAAGATTTTATGGAGGAACAATCCAATGGAAAATAATAAGGAAGTTATCTTTTTTGTTTGTAACCACGGCTTTGCTTATGATGCGATGACCGAAGCGAGAAAAGCGGGAGCGAGAGGCGGAACGATTATTCATGGTCGCTCATCGATTTCGACGGAAAAAGAGAAGTTTTTTGGAATCACTTTGCATCCTGAAAAGGATATCTTAATGATTGTCTGCTTAGCAGAGAAAAAAGAAGCTTTAATGAAAGCCATTACTTCAAAGTTTGGTGTTTCTACAGAAGCAAGAGGCTTGTGTTTTTCAATGAAAGTTGAAGATTCAATCGGTTTTAGTTTTGATCCGATTCCATTTCCAACTGAAAAATAAATTTAATTATAAATGGAGGTGCTCGTATATGAGTTGCATTTTCAGGCATTACTATGCAAAAACAAGATATACCGATGACTTTATCAAAGTCAGGAATTTTTTGATTCGAATTAATGAAGAAAGTTTAGCCACGGTCAATTATCCCTTCGGAAGATGGGAATGGATGAACTCACTAGAGAATCATCCCAAAGAAACGATGGAGAAGATCGGTCTTTGGGAAGAGGCAGGTATCATAGTGGGGATTGCAGTATTTGAAAGCGAATTAGGAGATACTTGGATCATTACTGACCCGTCTTATACCCATTTAAAACGGGAGATGCTAGAATACACTATCAAAAATATGGAAGGACCAAATGGGTTACGATTATCGATTAATCGGAATGATTTAGAGTTACAAGCACTCGCGACTGAATATCAATTTATTCCTACTGATTATCACGAACCAGATTCTTTTATTGAAATAAGTGAAATTCCTGATTACACACTTCCTGATGGGTTTTCTCTCGTTAGTTTAAAAGATCGATATGATATTCGTCAATATAATCGAGTATTATGGCGTGGTTTTAATCATCCGGGAGAAGAGATTAATGATGAAGCGACATTACAAGCAAGAATTCAAAGCATTTCAGGACCTGACGTTCATCTCGAATTAAATATGGCGGCGGTTGCGCCAAACGGTAATTTTGTTTCCTATTGTGGCATGTGGCATATTCCAGGCACAAAATATGCACTCGTAGAACCCGTCGCAACGGATCCTGAGTACCGGAAAATGGGGCTTGGAAAAGCAGTCGTGATAGAAGGCATTAAACGCTGTGGCAAAGCGGGAGCGAAATATGCATTTGTGGGTTCAAGACAAGAATTTTATTATCGCATCGGTTTTAAACCGTATTCAGCGAATACATTTTGGATGAAATCAAAATAAAATACAAAAAAAGAGAAACAGAAAGTTAAAAAATTGAAATGATAAGATGTTAGTAGA
>DIJY01000070.1 GCA_002421405.1 Caryophanales bacterium UBA5632
TCATGGTCCAGGGGATAGAACACGTCTACCAAGTATTATCGATGTCTTAAGAAAAGGCAAATACATGCAAATCGGTAATGGGCAAGCAAGATTCTCACATGTCTATGTTGATAATTGTGCATACGCTCATATCCTTGCAGAAAAGGCTTTGGTTCCTGTATCTCCTGTTTGTGGACAGTGCTACTTTATCACAGATCATGATTCTGGTTATTTTTTCGATTTCTTTAAGCCCATACTATCAAGTTTAGGCTATGCCATTCCAAATCGTAAGTTACCGTATAAACTTGCTATGGGTTTAGCCTATTTATCAGAATTCATTGCTAAGCTACCATGGAATAAGAAAAGTGCTCAACCAATGTTAACCCGATATACCGTAGCTTCGACAGCTCTAGATTTCTCGTTTGTTCATGATAAAGCAACTAGAGATTTTGGTTATAGACCGCTTGTTCCTTTTGATAAGGCAATCCAAGAAACGATTGATGACCTCAAGTTAAGAGGATACGCTAAACAAGACTAATCGTTAAGAACTATGTTCATTTAGCTTAATGAGTGTGATTTTGTAAAAATCACATGTCGATAAAATTTAACCATTTGGTTAGGTCAAGAGAGCTTAATCTATATATGCATCACTTGACAGAAAGGTTAGTATGCGAATTAGTAAATCAAAAAGACTAATTACTATTATCTTGGTTTTGATTTTAAGTGCGTGCGATATTAACAACCAAACAGATAATGATCGTGGAAAAATCAGAATTCAGACTTTAGCTGATATTGAGCAAGCAATCCAATTAATGACTTTGGAAGAGAAAGCAGGTCAATTGATTCAAGCTGAAAGATCTCGCATCAGCTATTCAGAAATCACACGTTATAACATTGGCTCAATTTTGAGTGGTGGTGGAAGTGTACCCCAGGGAAATACACCTGAAGCTTGGGTTAGTATGATCAATCAGATGAATGCAGCTGCACTTAAGTCTTCATCAGGGATTCCCATCATCTATGGAATTGATGCCGTACATGGTAATAGTAATGTCAAAAATGCAACAATTTTTCCACATAATATCGGCCTTGGGGCTGCCAATGATCCTGATTTGATGAAAGCAATTGGCATCGCAAGCGCTAAAGAAATCTTGGCTATTGGCGTTGATTGGAATTTTGCGCCTGCTGTATCCTCAGCACAAGATATTCGTTGGGGTAGAACCTATGAGAGCTATTCTGAAGACATTCAAAGGGTCTCAGTTTTGGCAGTTCCTTATATCGAAGGTCTATTGTCAGAAGGCATCCTTACAACCACCAAGCACTTCATAGGGGACGGATATACAACGTTTTTAACAGGCGAAAATAAAAATCTTATTGATCGTGGTGATGTGACAATGAGTAGAGAAGCCATGTTGGCGGGTAATTTAGATGCCTATATCGCAGCGATTGATGCGAACACGAGTGCAATTATGGCTTCTTTCAACAGTGTCAATGGCGTAAAAGTCCATGGTGATCCTACTTTACTCACCGACTTGCTTAGAAATGAACTTAAATTTGAGGGGCTAGTAGTTTCTGACTGGGAGGCAATTCATACGATAGCTCCAAGTCTAAATGAGCAAGTAGCCTTAGCAATCAATTCAGGTGTTGATTTACTTATGCAACCTTATAACTGGAAAGATGTATACAAAGCCATTATATATAACGTAAACAATAAAAAGATATCGCAAGAACGCTTAGATGAAGCCGTTCGAAGAAATCTCGTATTGAAATTTGAAGCAGGTCTCTTTGATGGTGAAGTGCTGAAAGAGGCAGGTGAAGTTGGCACTCAAGCATCTAAGAAAGTTGCACGTGAAGCTGTCGCAAAATCATTGGTATTACTCAAGAATGAAGCGATCCTACCTTTGAAAAAGGATATAAAGATCTACTTAACTGGACCTGCGAGCGATAACGTTGGAATTCAATGTGGTGGTTGGACATTGCGTTGGCAAGGTGAAACGGATTCAGATCTCAACAATGGGATCAGTCTTAAAGATGCCCTCTATGAGGTTTTATCCGCACATGGTGGATCACTCGTAAGTGATCCTAATGAAGCGGATGTGATAATTTTGGCTATTGGTGAAAAACCCTATGCTGAGATGCATGGCGATACAGATGATTTATCTCTGGATGGGCCTTTGTCATTAAAGGGCAATATAAGCGCTGTCGAATATGCACAGACCTTAGGTAAGCCCATCCTAACCATTATGATTGCGGGTCGACCTCTACTTATTGATCCCTATTTAAACGACTGGGATGCCTTTGTTATGGCATGGCTTCCAGGAACTGAAGGCAATGGCATGACCGATGTTCTTTTTGGAGATAAACCATTTCAGGGTACTCTACCCTTCACTTGGCCAATGTCGAATGATCAGGCTAGCCATAATATGAATATGGAGAATTATAATCTAATTAAACATCAATTTAAGTATGGTGATGGAATTGTGCCTTGATTATCAGATATTTTACATAAACATGACATTCTACCACACTTAGTTTATTCAGCTACTAAAAGTCTTGTGATAAGGCTTAATGTGTAAAAAGACTATCGGCACGTTTGTCGACAGTCTGATGTTTATTTTCGCTCAAAGGCTTTAATTTTTTTAGTAGCAGATTAATCGTCTTGAAATTGAAGCTCCCATTATTTAATTGATCGTCTACGTTTCTAGTGAATTTAAATTAGGCTTTCATGATGTAAATGCTTTAACATTTGCAAAATCAAAATATTTTAATCTTGTTTTTTCTTTATCTAAAATATCTACTTCAGTTATTATTTCACTCGCATTAATTTGATCGATCAATTCAATTTCATAATTCTTGTTTACTTGTCTCAAGTTACTACCCAATATTTGATACCCCAATTGATAAGCCGATCCATCATCAACGATTACAAATGATGTGTCTGTCTCTTTCTCTAGTGCTCTTTTCATCAACAAGCTTAATGTTTGCCTATTCTTATTCTTCTGACTCGGAATAATTCCGGGAAGTCGGAAGAGAAAGACAGATGATAGAAATACCAACAGACTCAATGCGCTGAATAAGACAACATTTTCTCCAGATATTATTCTCTCAAATAACGATAGTAAGATGATTCCATTCACAAAAGTCACTAAAATAAACTTGATTCCCTCAAGAATCAAACTTATCCTCTGTCGTTTCTTAATCTCAAATGGCTTGAATTTAAAGTTATCAAGTATCCATGATGGTGTATCAAAATGACCGATTACAAGTTTATTCGATTCCAAGAGATTCCCAATGATCAAGCTTTGATAAATTTGTTTGCGATAAACATCTTTAACAATCTTTGCTTCAATACCCTCTTCGTCGAGTATAGCTTTAAGTTCTACAAGAAAGACATTCTTTTGAAAACGGAAAAAACGAGCTTTTTGAGTATCTAATAGTATTTCAATTCTTTCTTGAGCTTTCATGTTCATGTCCGGTTCATTAAAGTTTGTTGGTATAGTCTACGAATTGCCGAATCAGCTTGTTTTATTGTCAATATATTATTATCAGGACTTAATATGATAATACTTATCTCATCAATTGGACTTCCGTTCATTAGTATCTCATTCTCAAGAACGAAGTGGTACACCGTATGATTAAGCTCCTTACCACTGTATATACAAAACATTTGAGACAAATGATGGCTAACAATCTGCGATCCAAGTAATCCTTCTGAAACTTGTTGGAAGAGATTCGTATTCTCTAATCCAGCAAGAACTAAGTACTTTACTATTTCTTGAATAAGATTGCTTTCACTTGCCTGAATGACACGTTTTTCTATGCGACTTAGCTTTGGCAAGATCAACTCATCGACTCTGAGTTTCATAATTAATTTTTCCCATAACTCTGAACTGTTTCGATTCAAATCAAAGTAATCAAAATCTAACATGACGATAGGGCATTCTTGTCTGCTCAGTTGCGTCGTGCCAGAAGTAATAATACCATCGTACTTTTTTAAATCAATTGTGTCTAAATCATAGGATGAAAGATAATCAATCTCTATGTTATAACGTGTCAATGAATTACGATAAGCAACAGATTTATTCGAGAATCTACTTATTTTATTAACATAAGCAATGCGCATATCTGAATAGTTATTTGGAATAATAAATATTGCATTAAATAGAACAATAGATAACTCTAGATATTGGTAGGGATCCAGAATACCATCAGGATAAAAAACGTGTAAAATTTCATTGGCAAAACTTCGCGATGCAGGTATTTGAAGAACTATATCTTTGTATCTTGAAGGAATACTTTTCTCAATGATGTTATATTTTTTTCGAAAATATGATTTCAATGTAAAAATTTCGATGGCTTTTAAGACCGATGGATAGTCCCCTAAATCAAGATTATATTGCGATAGTATTGAAGAACGAACTTTTTCAATTTGGCTCGATACGAAATTTATATACTTTGGTTGTGTTGTAGGCAGCTCTTTTGTAATATCGTCCAAATGTAAGAGTAAAAGCAAACAAATGTAATTAATTTCTGCTTCATCGGTAATGTCAAATTTGCCAGCAATTTTTTGAGACAGATAATATAGTTTTTCAAAGGCGAATTTTTCAGCAAATTCGAAATTTAGTTTATTTCCAGAATTAGACTTAACCAACATAATATTGATTAGAACAAACTGAAACCCACGATCAGTGATCTGAATGTCGGAGTCTTTCAATATTTGTATGAATTTTCTACGTGAAACGATTAAATCATTTTTAGTAAAGTTATATTGATTATAAGCATTCTCTGGAAATATTGAATTTTTATCCTGGAAATTGTAAATATCACAGAAATCGAGTAAGCAGGAACGTATTCGTAATGAATCCCCGACTAACTGCATACCATAGTAAGGAACAGCATTTATATCTATTCCATAAGTTTCAAGTACATTTCTGGAGAGCTTTAAATCGTTAGTCAATGTCGCATTGCTTATATGCAGTTCATCAAGAAGATCTTCCGATTTCAAAAATTTTCTTTCTACCAAAAGTTTCCTTAAAACAAAAGAAACTCTTGGTTGAGAGCCGAGTTCACGTAAAATTGAATTATCCAGGTATTCAATACATTGGTTTCTAAGTTGTTCGATCGCTTGATTATCTTTTAATGAACATTCGATGAAATATCCTTTTTTTCGATGAAGATTAATATTTACGCCTTGTTCATTCTTCTCAAACTCATAGTTGATTAAGCTAATATCCGATTGCAAAGTACGAGATGAAATCATAAAATGATTTACGATTTCATCACTTTGCAAATATTCGTACTTTAATAATCGGTGAATCAATTCAACTTGCCTTATATTTAGAAATAACATCATTTCCTCACTATTCGTATTGTTAGTTAAATTATACACCCTTACTCCAAATACATGGTCTGTAATTGCTGTATTTCCTCATCCTTGATACCCAATCCAAATCGTGCATAAGCTCCTATGGATCCATATTCCTTCACTATTTCATCAAGTGCCGCTTGAATGAACACTTCCTGCGTATCAAAAATTGAATACATAAAACGAGCAACTTCCTCATCATTCGACATTTCTAAAAACCTTTGATAATAGGCTTGATTTTTCTTTTCACGAGCCTTCTTGGTCAACATGTAATCATATTTAATGTATTCTGCATCGACACCTAATAGGCCAAGAATAAGCAGCGCTGCAAAGCCTGTACGATCTTTCCCTCCCTTACAATGAATGAAGCTTGGTGAATTATCTTCTGATGCGACTATATGCAGCATTTGAGCAAAAGCATTACGGCTTGTCTTGTTGTGTACAAATTGGATTTGTTGGTCAATCATCGCGTTGATTGCGGCGTTTTTATCCTTTTTGAGTAGTTCTTTAGCCTTATCTAGAAAACTCTCATTTTTCATATCCTTTTCATTGTTCTGAAGTGATCCTGCAAAGATTGCGACAATACCTGCAGGTGAGAAAACATATTGCTTAGTATCCTTATTTACACCTAGATTAGGGTATTCGATGATTTCATTATCTCCTCTCAGGTCAATGATTGATCTGAGATTGATACGATTTAGGTATGATTGCCCTTCTGGCTTTAAATTATTGAGATGGTCCCCCCGATAGAGTAAGTTCCATTTAACATGTTTACCATCTATGGTTGGATATCCCCCCATATCTCTAAAATTGTACATGCCATGAATCGGCAAGATACGATGTCCAAAATTCAAATTCTCTCCATCATCAAAAACGATTTTAAACAATAGTGGGCTTTTACGATCAAAGGAACAGTTAAATACTACGTTACCTTCTCTACCTTCAAACAACCAAACCAATTCATTTGAGCATACTTGGTAAACATTATAGTGGATATCTTCCGCCCTCTTTTTTACAAAAAGCTGATGCTTGTCTTCTTCTAGGTAAAAACATTCTACAAACGTCTGACTCATTTTCCCACCTTAGCCTTCTCAATCATCTCTAACAAAGGTGTCGGTGCATGAAATGCTGCTATCTGATACTCGACTTTTATCCCATTATTAATGAGCATTTGTAATGCATCTTCTTCATCCTTGGTGAAGCACAAGTCATGGTGATAACTGTGTCTACCTTCTTTGCTACGCATGCCCCCATAATTGATATAAGGCATATCGACTCCTCCTTCTACCAAACGGAGTGCATCGACTGTATTTTCCATCAAGAGAAATGTAGATTTCCGGATGGGATTCTCACGATATATTTTTATGAATTGATCCACTGAGAATACATGCAAGACAACATCAGGAACCGCCATTTTCAAAACTTGAATCTGAACCGGATTTCCTGCAGCTTTGTCGCTGATGCATATGATTTGCTCTGCATTGACATGTCTTAGCCATGATGTCGCAACTTGTCCATGAATGAGACGATCATCAATACGTATCCACTTGATTGCCATTGTTTATCTCCTTAATGCGCTTTGTAATATTGATTAGTGAACTACCGTGTACCGACTCAATTAATTGCGACAACTCGTTTAAATCCAGATGCCTTTGAAACATTATCTCAAGTAAGATTGGAAGATTAAACCCAGAATAGACGAGGATGTTTTCGTTCTCCAGCGCCAAATGTGTCGCAATCTTAGAGGGGGTTCCCCCATAAATATCCGTTAAGATGAGAACCCCATTGTCATGATTAAGATTGTTATAGATGTTTCGCAATTCATTGAGACAGGTATCATAGTCCTTTTCGGCACTCACTGAAACAACATGGGTATCTTCTTGAGGATAGCCAATGATCATTTCTACACTCTTAAGTGCTTCCTGGGCAAAGTAACCATGACTTGCCAAAATGATGGAGGTGTTTGACATTATTTAATAACTCCAAGCAAGAATAAGATAGTACCTAATACAAGTAGACCAAGAATCAAGAAAATTAGATATTTACGAGGTAATTTCTTGTTCACTTGATACAAGCCTACCGTAATAAGCAGTGGAAGTAATTTCGGCATGGCACCATCAAGTAGTTGTTGAACGTTGACAATTGTCTCATTTACTACCAATTCTGTACCAATCGTAATACGCACTGACGAACTAATCAAAGCACCCAATACCACAACCCCTACCATCGTTGATAGATTGATGATGTTCTTCATAACTTTAGCTTGTTCACCAGAAGTAATGAATTCCATACCTTTTTCGTATCCTAAGATGATTCCATAGTATTTGATTGCGATATTGATCGCATTGTAAATTACAAACATCAAGACAGGCCCTAGTGCATTCCCATTAAGTGCATACGCTGCGCCGATACTACCTGCGATTGCTTGAATCGTCAACTTGAATACGGAGTCTCCGATTCCTGCAAGTGGTCCCATCATCCCTGCTTTAACAGCAACGACGCCTTCTTTTTGTTCTACTGATGTTGTTTCTTCGATTGCAGCGGTGATTCCAAGAATCATCCCTGTAGCGGTATTCTGGGATAAAAAGTATTCAAGATGACGTTGCATTGCTGCAACTCTCACTTCTTTAGGTTCATTCTTATAGAGCTTTTTTAAAACGGGTGTTAGTGCAGTAGCGAAAGAAATCGCTTGAGCCGTCGTACTATTAATTGCTAATCCCAATCCAAAGATTTGTAAACGCCAATATACTTTATTTAAATCTTTGCGAGTGATTTTCTCACCGTTCATACGATTGATTTCGCTCATAGATCATAACCTCCTTCTTTAACCCCATTATTTGTATTTTGAGACTGTGTATTCTGGAAATCGATCACATTCATGATCCATGTGTAGAATGTTGCGAATGCTAAGGAAATAAGCGTCACGCCTAAGATATCCATATTCAAGTATGCATTTAACACGAATCCAAAGATCAAGAAGCCCCACATGCCCTTTTTCATGATGATGGTCATCAAGATTGAAAGACCTACAGCTGGTAGAATTCCAGAAGCTTTTGCTAAACCTGCTAAGATTGGTGCTGGAATGCTCGCCATTACTTGTTCCACAGCCGATCCTCCAAAATAGATGATTAAGAATGTAGGAACGAAACGAATTAAGAACTGTAAAATTGCACTCGCAATGTTGATCTTCAATATGCTGTCAAAATTACCCGTTAGTGCCAATTTATCAGCCCATGGCGCAAAGAATTGACGTACAAACATGAAGATCAAGTTGAATTGTTGAACAAGAATTGCTACGGCTGTCGCTGTCGCAACCCCGGCTGCAATTCCTTCTGCGGATGTTTGACCCGTTGTAATCGCAAAGGTTACCCCAACGATTGTTCCAACAATCATATCTGGGGTTTGGTACCCAGCCATGTTCCCAAGACCCATCCACATCAATTCGAGTGTTGCGGATACAATAAGCGCTGTTGTTAAGTCACCTAGAATTAAACCAACAAGTGGTCCAACTAATAAAGGTCTTCTTAACATTTGTGGGCCTTGATCATCATATGAACAATAACCAGCCCATAATGCAATCAATAATGACTGAAATAGAGACATATACTTTCCTCCTTTATTAACACTATCTTAATCATTTAAAACATCGATATCAAAATATAAAAATGCAAATGTAAGCGCAATCATTTAGTATTAAATTATTTCAATGAATGGAGAAAAATACTATTGTCTTATGTACACAGTGCTTAAGTTATCTACCCTAAGCGCTTTCACCATTTGTTTATCTTAACTATTCATTTCTAATATTGAGCAAACTTAACCACTACATTTCATTCACTTTTAAGAATCTGTATCCTTACAACCAATACTGCAAAAATCAAGATATCAAGAGATTTTGTTAGCTTTGATTTTACTAATTTGCAATACGGTCTTTATATAAAAGTGTTACACTTGGGCATTTCAACCAACTAAAAAGCCTTTTTTATAAGGCTTTGTGTGTAAATGGCGCTGACTACAGAAGCCGATTAATAGCGTATTATTTATCTCATAATTGCTTAGAACGTACTTTTTATAAACATTTATGGTAATTTGTAACGACTTTTCTCGATAAATGATAATAGTTTAAGTTGAGCTCATTACACCCACTTATGCCATTATTTTATATTTTACTAACTCGCTTACATCTAAAACAAAAGTAAGAAGTGCTTCACACATATGCCAAATAGAATCACTAACCAGAGCATCTATGTACGTGCTTTCCATGCTTATATTTAGTTTTGTCCAACATAAACTCCATCAATACATCATTAACCCTGCCTAGAAATTTAGAGAAAAATAATTTCTCCTATAAACGTAATTTTGAACCCTCGTGCACCACTGTAGAAGTAAGTAATGTTGCTACCCATTAGTATCATCACAAGATTCCTTGCTAAATCACAACTATATGCTAATTTCCCTCTAATCTGATTTTTCTGAATATCCTGTTTCTTTTGTTTGCATGCAGTGCTTCATTTTATTAACACATCTTTTCTATTTTATAAAACTTCATTCATAAAAGCTGCTATTTCTTTGATACAATCCTCAGCTTGTGGTGCAACACCAATTTGATCTGCAAAGCCATGCCCCATACCACGATAAATAATCGTTTTCAACCGCACTCCAGCTTTTAACGCTTGTTGCGCATAAGCAAAATCTTCAAAAGCTAAGAAATCATGTTCTCCAAAAATCAACAATGTTGTTGGTAAATCATGCATATTATCAAGTAGTGGTGATACATAAATATGATCTGAATTGATAAACCCCTGCAAGTATACATTCTCAAGAAAGTTTCCTTTACGATCATCTCCATTCACCAATCCACTCATCATACTTAATGATGCATTCAACACCTTGGCATGTTTTTTACTTCTTTGATATTGCGCAATGTTCACACCATGATAAAATTCTGTTTCCTTCCCAGAAATATTTACTACTGGATAAATTAGTACTTGTAATTTGACCATTCCTGTTTTATCATCACGATCACGCAAAGTAACTGCAGCTGCAAGATTTCCTCCGGCACTGTCACCAGAAACTACAAGCTTTGTATTATCACCATTAAATTTATTCGCATTTTCATAAGCCCATTTTGTAGCAAAATAGCAATCATCAAATGGTGCTGGATAATGGTTCTCAGGACAGAGTCGATAATCAACATTAAAAGCAACACAATCAATATTTTGAACCAATAACTTGCACATTTGCTCAACAATATCCGGACCTCCACCAAAGAATCCGCCACCATGATAATAAATAAACATCGGAATATTTTTACCTGAATTCTCACGAGTATAGACGCGAACAGGTACTTGGTGTTTATCTGTGCTTGGCACCTCAAAATGCTGTACTTTTATTCCTTCATCTGCAATATAAGTTCCCTTATAATCGTTAAACATTTTCCGCAATGGTAAAACTTGCTCCAAAAGCGTTTGATCTTTCTTTTTCGGCATGAATCTCATAAACAAAGATGCCATTTTCATAGACTTATATACCCTTGGATCCATATCTCCTGGTTCTCCGCCTTCAGGAATCGGTTTCACTAAAATAGGTACATCATTATAAACGATTACTTCTTCATTAGTTTTCATCTTTTGTAAAAGTGAAAGATCATATTTTCTTTTCATGTTAAACCCTCTATTTTAATTATTGATAATTTTTTCTCTTTCTAGAAATGGAAAGAAAAGTATAAATCATTTCGATGACAATAGCTATCACAAATAGGCCAAGTATATATTCGATAGTTAGTTTCCCACCCCTTTTGAACTTCTGATTATGCAGAAGGTAATTTTGCTAACCTTTAAGCTTAAGTTATGAACTACACAGAAAATTATCATGTAAGAAGAGAATAAAGATAATCACTTACATAAATAAATGAATATATTGTTAATTCGATTATACCTCTATGAAAGCACCAGTGCTACACACCATTAGTTATAAATTTACATCAAGTATGATCATCGTTCAGTTATTGGGTACTAATCAGAAGATTCCCGCGTTTAAACACATCACGGTCTCCGTATTCAATCCACACCACACATTCTTGATTGATGAGTATAAATGCCTATCTAGAGGTAATCGTGCGACGTGGTGAGCCTGGTGAGACCATGCAAATATAACGGGAATTACCCCATCCATTTTGAATCGATTTCCCTATTTATCTATATTAAAAGAGAACCCTATATCTAGGATTCTCACTTCTTCAACTTCTTTACAATTTCACTGGCTGTATGCATCGCAAGCAAGGACAGCACCATGTAAATGATTACTTCTTTTGTCGTCACGGTAGCTGTTGGATCGCCAGACTCATTTCGTATTATCTGAATCAGTGATGCACGTCCTAACCAATACCAGACCGCAAATATCGTAATGATGATTAAATATCCGTACATCAGACACCTCCTTTGAGATCTCTTATACGAATATTATTGCGTGATCGTCTAGGGATGTATATGACAAACGTATTTATTGGGTCAGCATCTCAATGAAGTTATCTTCGAAATTTCTATAGTACTACAGTTCTACATAATATATTTACGCAAATTTGCTTAATAAAACTCCTGTGTCGGTCATAGGCTTGGACAATTATGAGAAACTCATGGTTTTTCTAGCAAAGACGAAAGAAACGATCGGACCTTATTCTAAAAGTGATGGTGAAATAACAGAATCTACTCTTTATATGAAGGATTCATTAAATCAAGTCCTTATATGTTGAGTAACACCAATTGAATCTCATTTTCAGTTGTCCTCCTGTTTAGAATTATTATGATTGAAACTTCATACTCAATGTTACCAAAGTCTCTTGAAATTAGAATTAATGATTGTTCATTTTAGAAATTTATGATTCTCAGTATTTTATGTTTTGTTGGCAGGGTCGGTAAATCATTCATGAGCGATTGAACAGATTGAACATAAACCTTGGCTTCATACAAACTTTATCCAAATGTGACTCTATTCTTACCATTTTTTTTGCTTTGATACATCAAATTATCAGATCTTTCGATAATGCTTAAAACAGTGTCATTCTCTTTTACTAACGTTGCTCCAATTGAAACCGTTATTTTTAAGTCATGTTCAGGCAAGCGTAAAGCAGAAGTCTCCACAAGTGTTTTAATCTTTTCGGACACTCTTTCTAAACCTAGATCATTTAAGTCAGAAAATACGATAATGAACTCTTCACCACCTAAGCGTCCAATAATGTCATTCTTACGTAGATTTGATTTTATCGTTTGAACCAATAACTTTAATATCTCGTCCCCAATACCATGGCCATATGTATCATTGATGTGCTTAAAATTATCAATATCAATAAAATTGACACCAAACGGTACATTAACAACTTTAAACTCACGCAATTTTGATTCGATTATTGCATTCAAGTATTTTCGATTAGGAATATTCGTTAACGCGTCTTGAGAAGCCTCCATTTGCAACTTCAATATATCGTCATGTAGAACACTCGCTTCCTTGATTTCGCTAAAAATCTCAACGGCACCTTCAATTAATCCTTCATTGTTAAAAATCGGGAGTGCTTTTATCATTACGGGTACACGATGACCATTCTTATGTTGTAAGAATACATTGGCCTCTCGAGCCAAGCCATCCTTAATGGTCGCATGCAATGGACATCCATCAAAACATAAGGCAACACCGTTAATATCAACATGGTTCAATATATTGGAATAACACTTCTTATGAACTACTTCATCAGGAGAAAACCCAGTTATGTTGTGAGCTCCATTGTTCCATGATGTAATTGTTCTTTCCTTATCAACAAAATACACACCTTCATACAAGTTTTCAAGAACATCCGTTTCATAATTTTCCATTTTATCTCACATTCTAAGTGTATTTTGTAAAATACTTTTATAGATTTGATATTACGCTCCTCAAGCGCGTAATTCAACATTTTAACCAAAATTATAGCATAACAAGTGGAATATATAATCTTGCTTATGTAATTCAATGTTAGTACAATGACATGAATGATAAGCACTTAAAAACGTGCATTGTCGCAATAAATAAGCGGAGATAGCTTTATGCGAATCACAAAAAGAATATTTGATGACTTAGCCATTATAATGATTGGGCTAGGCGTCTTGGTGGGACTTATTTTTCCCTTTTTTCATTATTACTTGGGGTACCGGAAGAGATCACTCAGCGTCCAATTTTCATCATTTCATGCATATTGGCAGGGGTGTTTCTAGGTTCAATTAATATTATGATTGCACGCCAAATAATTGGTAAACCCATAAAACATCTATCCTATAAAATGAAAAATATTCAGACCATCATACTGAATAATACGAATGGCAAGCCCAAAGAAGTCTGTACACCTGAGAGTTGCTTTATAAAAGTTGACTCAAATGATGAGGTGGGTGAAAGTGCGAATGCCTTTAACA
Source organism: Caryophanales bacterium UBA5632 (assembly GCA_002421405.1). Taxonomy (GTDB): domain Bacteria; phylum Bacillota_I; class Bacilli_A; order Izemoplasmatales; family Hujiaoplasmataceae; genus UBA5603. The sequence continues at coordinate 13,780 of DIJY01000070.1, forward strand.
ACTTAGTCACCGCTCTATCAGGGTGCTACAAACCAATGCCGAAATCAACGAATTCACAGTGACTCTAACTTCTCATCTTGAACTTGATATTCTTGCTAAAGAAACATTGGA
>DIJY01000128.1 GCA_002421405.1 Caryophanales bacterium UBA5632
TAAATACTAGCCTCTACTCGATTTTCAAAAGGAGGAATAAAAATGATTAAAATCAAGTTTATGGATGGTTCGGAAAAAGAATACAAAGTCGGAATTTCAGCGCTAGAAATCGCTGAATCGATTTCTCCATCCCTCAAAAAAAGAAGTATTGCCGCAAAATTAGACGATACTGTGATTGATCTCAATCGTCGACTGAATGAAGATGCAACGCTTGTATTTTTGGCCGAAGAAGATGTAGAATCATTAGAGGTATTAAGACATAGTTCTGCTCATTTGATGGCTGAGGCCGTCAAGACACTTTATCCTCATGCCAAGTTTGGTGTTGGGCCCTCCATTGAAGAAGGGTTTTATTACGATATCGACTTAGGTGATGATGTCTTAACAGATTCCGATCTTCCAACCATTGAAAAACAAATGGCGAAAATCGTTGCTAAAAATGCCCCAATTGAAAGAAAAGAAGTTTCTAAAAAAGAAGCCCTTGAGATTTTTAAAGAGGACCCCTATAAAGTTGAGTTAATCAACGCTTTACCAGAAGGCGAAATCATCTCAATTTATTCACAAGGTGTTTTCTCAGATTTATGCCGAGGTCCACATTTGCCATCCACAAAATGGATTAAAAACTTTAAATTATTATCTCTTGCAGGCGCATACTGGCGTGGAGATTCAAAAAACAAACAATTAACGCGTGTCTATGGAACAAGTTTTTTCTCCGATACTGAATTAAAAGATTATCTTCATAATCTCGAAGAACGTAAAAAAAGAGATCATCGGAAACTCGGAAAAGAACTCGATCTTTTCATGCTCAGCGAATATGGACCTGGATTTCCATTTTGGTTACCTAATGGAATGATTCTAAGACGTGAACTAGAAAACTTCTGGTACAAGGTCCATACAAAAGAAGGATATAAACTGATACAAACACCGATTCTTTTAAACAAGGATTTGTGGGTTATTTCCGGTCACTGGATGAACTACAAAGAAAATATGTATACTTCAGAAATCGATGATATGGAATTTGCGATTAAACCAATGAACTGCCCCGGTGGAATGTTGGTCTATAAACGTGATATTCACTCCTACAAGGACTTTCCACTTAAAGTGGGAGAACTAGGTCTTGTTCATCGCCATGAAGCGAGCGGGGCTTTAAATGGGTTATTTAGAGTTCGTAATTTTACTCAAGATGATGCTCATATCTTCATGACTGAAGAGATGATTGTCCATGAAATTCAAGAACTTGTTCGATTGTTTGACTACATGTATTCAGTTTTTGATTTAACTTATCACATCGAACTTTCGACGCGTCCATTAGAGAAATATATTGGAGAAATTGCAACGTGGGATCGCGCTGAAAAAGCGTTAGCTGACGCACTTGATGCCATTGGAAAACCTTATAAAATTAATGAGGGTGATGGTGCATTTTATGGACCGAAACTCGACTTTAAACTGAGAGATTCCATGAATCGAATTTGGCAATGTGGAACAATCCAATTGGATATGAATTTGCCAGAACGTTTTGATTTGACTTATATCGACCAAAACGGAGAAAAGAAACGTCCTGTCATGCTACACCGTGCTTTGTTTGGCTCAATTGAGAGATTTATTGGTATTTTAATTGAACATTATGCTGGTGCTTTTCCAGTTTGGCTATCTCCTGTTCAAGTTAAAATTATTCCTGTCAATAACGAATTCCATCAAGCCTACGCTGAAAAATTATTAGGAATGATGATTGATGAAGATTTACGTGTCGAACTTGATGCCAGAGAAGAAAAATTAGGATATAAAATTCGCGAAGCTCAAACGAAGAAAATTCCTTATCAATTAGTGCTAGGAGATAAGGAAGTTTCTGAAAATCTTGTGACTTACCGCCGTTATGGGCAACAAGACCAAGTGACGGTCAAGGTGGATGAATTTATCGCATTAATCAAAAAGGAAATTGCAAAAAAATAATAGAAAAAGAACGATTCTCAGCCGAGAATCGTTCTTTATTGTTTCTTGTTTTTTAGTTCATTTATAAAAATTTTGTCAGGGTCAATATAAATTGTTTTTTGGTTTGTGTAACTGACGAATGAACCTTTCGCACCGGGAATCTTTTTCACATGTTTTAGTAATGTGTAGTCTACTGGGACGCTTGATGAATCTCTGGCTTGAGAAAAATAGGCCGCAAGCATGGCTGCGGTTCTAATTTCTTCTTCATTAAGAGGGGCCGCTTTTCTGACTAATACATGACTTCCAGGGATATCTTTTGTATGAAACCATGTCTCATAATGTTTTCCTAAAGTGTGGGTGATGTAATCGTTTTGCAAATTATTTTTTCCTACAATAATTTGAGTGTCTTCTGAGGTAAAGTAAGTGTCATAATGTGGTAATTGTTTCTTGGACTTTACTGGTTTTTCATGGAGATACTTATTTGCTTTTAACTCTTCAGTTATTTCATTCAAATCATTTAAGGATGCGGATTCAATTTGAACCATTAATAGTTCAAAGTATTGAATTTCTGATTGAGTATTTACAAGTTGTTCCTCTAGATGCTTGATTGATGTCTTGGTTTTCTTATATTTACGATACATTTGTTTCGCATTTTCAATCGGTGTCAATAAGCGATCAAGATGAATCATTTCATTTTTGTTAGTTTCGTAACTATATGCTTCAAACTCATTCATACCTTTGATCAGTTGATTTTGATGTTCTATAATCATGTTGCCACGGATTCGTAAAATTTCCGCATCCTTAGCTTTTTCGAGTTCGCGCGACAATTTTTCAAGCTTTTCTTTGTTTTTTTCATATTCGCGTTTGATGAGTTGATAGATATTTTTACTAATTTGTTTGGTTCGATCTAGTTGCCCCATATCATAGTAAATTTCGTCGAGCAATTTAGACAAACTTGGGTAGAATGTCACTTCATCATTTTTAAATACGTCAAACCAATAAAATTTGCGCTTACCATTGATCGTCGTTAGCGTTGGATTCAGCGATTGATGAAGCGCGTTCAAGTAGCAAGTCATGACAGTATCTATTTGATTATGAGCTTGATGATAGACATAATCTGAAAATAAAGGAGACAACCCCCTTACCTTATTCGTTAAGGCTTTCGAAGAATGATCTTCTGTTGTTTCAAAAAAGGATTGAATCGCTATATTATCATGAGGAGATAGTTTTCCATCCTGAGGTAATTCATAAGTAAATCCTTTTAAAAAAGTGCGTTGTTGACCTTCGAAAGGACTGACATGTTTATAACAATCAATAATGATTCCATCTTGATCAGTGATAACGAAATTGGCGTGTTTACCCATAATTTCGACAATGGCCTTAAATTGGATTTTTTCACCAAAATCATTGCTATTTTCAATTAATATTTGGATAATTCGATCTGAATTAAGCGCTTCTATATTTTTGATTAACCCATTTTCGAGGTGTTTTCTTAAAAACATACAAAATCCAGTTGGTGATTGTGGCTTATCATAACTAAAATCAGTCAAATGTAGTCTTGCAATTTGTGGTGAGAGTGACAAGTAAAGTGATTCGGTCTTAGAACTTGAACGGACAACGAACAAAAAATCGCTTTTTGAAAGTTGATAGATTTTGTTGATTCTTCCAAATCCGATTCGTTCATTTAATTCGATAGCGAGTTTTTCGATAAACCTTCCATCCATACTCATTGTCAATCACCGAAGTTATTATAACACAGTAGCAAGCAAAATTTAATTTACTATTTATGAAATCTGTGATAATATATAACATAATATATTTACACTGACAGGAGGACCAACATGAAGCTTAATGAACGTGGCTTGTTAGTTGTCATCAGCGGTCCATCGGGCGTTGGAAAAGGAACAATCCGCAAAGCGTTGTTTGACATGCCTGATAACAACTTCTGTTATTCAGTATCAATGACGACTCGTAAACCTCGTCAAGGCGAGGCAAATGGAGTCGATTATTTCTTCGTGTCTAGAGAAGAATTCGTGCATTGCATTGAAAATGATGAAATGCTTGAATACGCTGAGTTTGTCGGTGAATATTATGGAACACCACGAAAGTACATTGAATCTAAACTTTCTGAAGGCAAAGAAGTCATCATGGAAATTGAAGTTCAAGGTGCATTGCAAGTTAGAGAAAAAATGCCCGAATCTGTGTTCGTTTTTATCGTTCCTCCCTCAAGAAAATCATTGATTGAAAGATTAAAATCAAGAGGAACAGAAAACCCAGAAAGTATACAAAAACGTTTAGAAAAAGCCGAGAGAGAATATCATCTTGCCTATAAATACGATTATATCGTAGTCAATGATGATGTTTTTAATGCCGCAGACCGTATCTATGCTATTATTAGAGCGGAACATGCAAAAACAGAAAGATCGATTCATAAATATTACAAACTCCTGGAGGGAAAAGAATAATGGCAACAAAAAACACAGATGGTTTACGTTATCCATCAATCGATGATTTGTTAGAAGTGATCGATTCGAAATATAAACTTGCATATGTATCTGCAAAACGCGCTAAAATCATTAAACAAGATGGTTATTCATCAGTTGATAACAAATGCGTTAAACCGGTTGGTCAAGCCCTTGAAGAAATATTAGCCGGAAAAGTAAAAGCTGAGTTTTAAACAGTCGAAAGACTGTTTTTCTTTTTTTAGCCTTTCAAACGCTTGAAAATGTGCTATAATAAACGGTGACAAAAGGGAGTGAATACAGTGGATGATGGGATAAAAAAATTGTTGGATTTGATTGAGGTTGATGACCTAACAATAGCGGAATATGGGACACTTGATGCACTCGAAGTAGATCCAGCGACGAATGCTTGGATGTTTTTTTTGTCGTTTGAAAGACCTGTTCCGGTGATTCGATATCGGAATTTTATGACAAAATTGCATGGTTTAGTTGATAAAAATTTAAACATTAAGTCAATTGACTTTCGTGTCAAAATGGATTCGTTTTCTGACGAAGATTTAATGGATTACTATGATTACGTTCTTGATCATCTTATTGATGAAGATAAAAGGCTATTGCCTTTGAAAAGTTATCCGACTTCAATTGAACAAAGTCATATTTGCATTCGTGTTCCTCAAGGTGCAAAATCAGCACAAATGTTTAGAACTGATCTTGAATCAGAGCTTGATAAACACGGGTTTAAAGCGTTCGTTGAAATTCAAATTGATGATGAGTGCAAATCAATCGACCAAGAAATAGAAAAATCCAATCAAGGGTTTGTTTTACAAACCGAAAATTCAGTGTCGATTGCAACGCCAACTAAATATATCGCTTTGAATGATGAAAAACCGGTTGGAAAAGATTTTACCCCCATACAGAAGTTGCCTTATGACGAAATTGAATTAGAAGAGTTTAAAAACAAGTACTCAAAACCCTTCTTTACAATTCGCGGAATTGTCAGCAGTATCGACATTAGACAGAGTCGTTCGGGCGGAGAAGCCAATATCATACTGAGTGATGGAACTGATTCTATTCAAGTAAAAAAAAGAATTAGTTCATCGGAAGAGCAAAGGTTCTGTAACGACATAAAAGAGGGTATGGAACTTCATATTGCTGGTTTTGGTGAATATAACCAGTATTATGGCGAATTTACAATAACAGCGACCAATATGGAAAGATCTGCCGATATCGTTTCGAAATCAAATAGAGAAGATAATGCGAAAGAAAAGCGTGTCGAATTGCATTTGCATACCAAAATGTCGCCTTTAGATGGCGTAAACACGATTGAAGATTATATTAGACGTGCCAAAGCATGGGGACATACCGCAATCGCTGTGACCGATCATGCATCCGTGCAATCTTTTCCAGAGCTCTTTAAATTAACCAAAGAAACGGGCGTCAAAGCCTTATATGGACTTGAACTCGTTTACGCTGATGATGAATCCATTACAATCACTGATGGAAAAAATGATGGCTTATTGAATGATGCTACCTATGTAGTATTTGATATTGAAACCACCGGATTATCGGTTATCTATGATACATTGATTGAAATTGCTGGTGTCAAAATTCGCAGTGGCGCGATTATTGACCGTTTTTCATCGTTTATCAATCCTTTAAAACCGATTAGTGAGTTTACCACTAACTTGACGGGAATTACAAATAACGATGTTATCAACGCTCCTAAAATCGAAGAAGTACTGCGTCAATTCTACGAGTTTAGTAAAGATTCAATTTTAGTCGCTCATAATTCTTCATTCGATTTAGGACACATTTACGAAAATTATAAAAGACTTAATATTTCTAACGATACTCAACCTTCAATTGATACCTTGATGCTTGCAAAAGTACTTTACCCTGATCGTACTCGATATTCGCTTGACAATATGTGTAAATTTTTAAAAGTTCCAATGAATGGACATCATCGTGCCATTAATGACGCTGAGGCCACTCAAGAAATCTTCTTACATATGTTAAAAGAAGCAAAAAAACAAGGAATCAATCGTTTCCAAGATTTAAATCTATTAATATCACCGGATTCAGTTCATAAATATCCTTATCCAAACCATATTAACTTTCTAGTCAAAAAACAAGAGGGTTTAAAAAACCTTTATAAGATTCTTTCCATCGCATCTACTAAATATTTTGATCGCGATGCTAAAATCACAAAATCCTTTTTAAATCGTTACCGGAAAGGAATCCTCGTTGGTTCGGGTTGCCGAAATAGCACTTTCTTTGAAATTGCGATGAATAGATCGAAAGATGAGTTGAAATCAGCCGCTAGATTTTTTGATTATCTTGAAGTTCAACCCCTATCGACATTTAGTTACCTAAGTTACCAAATGCCAAACTGGCAAGCGGTCCTTCAAGATGTAATCAAACGGATTGTTGACGTTGGAACAGAATTGAATATTCCCGTTTGTGCTACAGGTGACGTCCACCATTTAGATCCAGAAGATAAAATCTTCCGAGAAATTATGATTGGTACCCCTTTAGTCGGTGGAGGCGGATTTCATAAATTAAACAATGAAAAAGAAAAACCAAGTCAACATTTCATGACAACCGACGAAATGCTTTCCGAATTTTCTTTTTTAGGCCAAGATGTGGCGAAAGAAATCGTCATCACGAATCCTTTAATGATTGCTGAAAGCATCGATGTTATCGAAGTATTTCCAAAAGAACTCTTCGCTCCAACCGATGAATTTTTAGCTGAACAAGGTGTTCCTTCGATTAAAGTAAAAGTGGAGTCGATGGTTCGTTCAAAAGCAACCGAACTCTATGGTGATCCACTGCCAACCATTATCAAGAAACGACTTGAACAGGAACTGGATTCAATCATCAAGAATCAATTTTCAACCATTTATTATATTTCGCATTTACTCGTGAAAAAATCACTTGATGATGGTTATTTAGTTGGAAGCCGAGGATCGGTTGGTTCAAGTTTTGTTGCGACATTGATGAATATTACAGAAGTCAATCCACTGCCTCCACATTACATCTGTCAAAAATGTCATTTTTCAGCTTTCAAAAAGACAGATGAAGAGAAAAAATATGGTATGAATGAGTTTGAAAAGTTGAATGAAAAGTTACTCGATAGAACTGAGAGCGGACTTGACTTGCCCAACCAAAATTGTCCTATTTGTGGAACGCAGATGAAACGCGATGGACACGACATTCCATTCGAAACTTTCTTAGGGTTTAAAGGGGATAAAGTACCTGATATCGACCTGAACTTCTCTGGTGAATATCAAAGTGTTGTACATGAATATATTCGAAAGATATTTGGAGAGAATTATGCATTCCGTGCGGGAACGATTGGCACTTGTGCTGTAAAAACGGCTTACGGAATGGTACGAGATTTTTATAAAAAAATCAATGAAGAACGTCAGTCAGTCTATTTGCCTCCAATTCGTGTAAGACGAGCAGAAATGGAACGACTTTCAAAAGGGATTGAAGGTTCAAAACGGACCAGCGGTCAACATCCAGGTGGTATCGTTGTTGTGCCAAATAACAAAGAAATTTATGATGTAACTCCCATTCAATATCCTGGCGATTCAACTGATACCAATTGGAAAACAACGCATTTTGATTATCATTCCTTTGAATCAAATCTTTTTAAATTGGATGTATTAGGGCATGATGATCCGACCATGATTCGATTCTTAATGGATTTAGTTAAGAAAGAACCCATGGAATTTCCATTTTCAAATGCAAATGACATTCCTGTTGATGATAAGGATGTTTATCGATTATTATCGGGCACAGAAGTTCTTAATCTAACAAAAGAAGATCTTCGTTCCGATGTTGCTTCTTATGGTGTCCCTGAATTTGGTACGAACTTCGTTAGAGGCATGCTTCGTGATTCAAAACCATCGACTTTTGGTGAATTGGTTAAAATTTCAGGCTTGTCACATGGGACTGATGTTTGGAATTCAAATGCACAAGACTTAATCTTTGGCAAAAAACGCGAGTTTGGTCGTATTGATTTTAAAGACATTATTGGTTGTCGTGATGATATCATGATTGACTTAATTGATTATGGGATGAAACCAACCATCGCATTTGAAATCATGGAATTTGTTCGAAAAGGAAAAGCAACAACGAACCCTGATAAATGGGGTTCCTACGCAGATCAAATGCGACAAGCAAATGTTCCAGAATGGTATGTTTGGTCATGCAGTAAAATCAAATACATGTTTCCTAAAGCCCATGCCACAGCGTATGTTTTAATGGCAATGAGAATTGCATGGTTTAAACTATACAAACCTATTTATTTTTACTCTGCTTATTTCTCAAAACGCGCTTCAGTGTATGATGCGGATTGTTTCACAAATGGCGAAATTGCAATCAAGAATAAACTTGAACAAATCGAAGCTGATGGAAACAATGCGACCGAAAGAGACAAAAACCTTTCAACTGTTTTAGAACTTGCTTATGAGATGTATAAACGGGGAATGTATTTTTCAAAATTAGATATTCATAATTCAGAAGCGACAGAATTTAAAATCAGTGAAGATAAAAAGTCTTTGATTCTCCCTTTTATTGTCGTCGATTCTTTAGGCGAAAATGTGGCAAAGTCGATTGTTGATGCAAGAAATGAAAAAGCATTTGTTTCAAAACAAGATGTTCGAAATCGAACAAAACTTTCAAAAACCTTATTTGAAAGACTCGATGATCTCAATGCGTTTGGCGATTTAGTCGAAGAAAGTCAAATGTCATTATTTGATTTTTAAAAGTCATTCAAAATCAACACAGTATTATCACGTTTTTTAGCGATAATAGAAGTATCAATATTCTATTCATGGAGGTTTTCACATGAGATTTAGGTCTTCAAATCCAATATTACGGAATGCCGAACGCAATGTAATGGTCAGTGAAAATGCCGTTACTTATAGTAGTGTCGCATTTAAAACCATTTTTCTTGTATTCATCACCGCGCTCGTAGCTTATCTTATGTATTTCCAATTACAACTATTTAGCATCGGCTATCTCATTGGCGCAATGATTATTGGTTTTATTTCAGTGATCGTTGGGACCAGATCGGTTCGACTTGCGCCTTATTTTGCCGTTCTCTATGCCGCTTGTGAAGGCATTGTTTTAGGAATGATAACAATTTTACTTGAGTCCTATTATCCGGGTATTGCATTTACCGCTATTTCAACAACACTGATTGTTCTTTTCATCATGATGCTTTTATATTCGACAAACATAATCAAGGTCAATCAAAAATTCGCTTCATTTATGGTTGTTGCATTAATATCAATCATTATGATGTCAATCTTCATGTTAATCACTGGATTAATGGGAGGAGCGAATACAGGTCTTTATATCGGTATTGCCGTTTTATCGACCATTATCGCCGCCCTTTATCTATTTATGGATTTTGAAAATATTAAAAGATGTGTAGAGATGGGCGCCGATACTCGATATGGATGGGTGTTATCTTTAGGTTTAATGGTCACATTAGTTTGGCTATATGTGGAAATATTAAGATTACTAGCGATTTTTGCAAGAAGAAACAATTAACCTTGAATTTACATTATATTTTGTTATAATTGATATATACAAACGCATTGAAGAAGGACTAGTAACCGGATTATCAATTTATTAGAGAGAAATACATTCGCTGAAAGTATTTTATCTTGATTCCGGAGAATTCACCTTTTGAGCGAGATTAATCATCTCCGTATATCGGCGTTAACGATTTTGAGGGCTAGTATTTTACTAGAACAAAGGTGGTACCACGGTGTTTTTAATCGTCCTTTTTTAAGGACGATTTTCTTTTTATAGGGAGGCTTAAAATGGAAATTAAAAAACAGATTGAAGCATTGATTAGTGAGGCAAAATTGGAGATTCAAAAAATCAAAACAATGATTGAACTCATCGATATGAAAGCGAAATATTTAGGTAAAAATAGCCCTTTCGCTGCATTAATGAGTCATATGAAATCTTTATCGAATGAGGATAAACCTTTATTTGGACAAGCTGTCAATGATGGTAAAAATCAAATTGCTAATATGATTGACGATCTTCGTTTGAAACTTGAAAAACAAGCAATTGAAGAAAAATTATTAAATGAAGCCGTCGATGTTACACTTCCTGGTGTCAATTTTTCTGTGGGGTCAAAACACCTCTTAAGTAAAACCATTGAAGAAATCGAAGATTTATTCGTCGGGATGGGCTATAGTGTTAAAGAAGGTCCAGAGATTGAAACCGATTTATATAATTTTGAAATGCTCAATTTACCGAAAGGTCATCCCGCAAGAGATATGCAAGATACATTCTACATAACAGAAGAATCATTACTAAGAACGCATACTTCACCGGTTCAAGTTAGAACCATGCTTGAAACGGGTGGAAAGAAACCAATAAAGATTATATGCCCCGGTAAAGTTTATCGTCGCGATGATGACGATTTAACGCATAGCCATCAATTCACACAAATTGAGGCGTTGGTTGTCGATGAAGATGTTACTTTAGCAGACTTAAAAGGAACATTGCTTGTATTGGCACAAAAAATGTTTGGCGAAGAGCGAAAAATCAGATTGCGTCCTTCCTATTTCCCATTTACTGAGCCTTCGGTTGAAGTCGACGTATCTTGCGGTCAATGTGGTGGGAAAGGTTGTTCAATGTGTAAACAAACCGGTTGGATTGAAATCTTAGGCGCTGGCATGGTCAATAACGCCGTATTAGAAGCAGCTGGTTATGATTCGAATAAATATCAAGGTTTTGCATTAGGGATGGGGATTGAAAGAATTGCCATCTTAAAACATGGAATTGATGATATACGAGCTTTTTTTATTAATGACTTGCGGTTTAACCGCCAGTTTAAGTAGGGAGGAAACAAGATGTTATTTTCATTAAAATGGCTGAAAGAAATGGTTTCTTTACCCTGCTCAAGAGAAGAATTGGTCGCAAAATTCAATTTAATGAGTTCAGAAGTTGAAGACCATTATTCAATGGTCAACGCAACCAATCTTTGTGTTGGTTATGTTCAAACATGCGTCATGCATCCACAATCAGATCATTTACATATTTGTCAGGTTGATATTTCAAAAGAAGTATTACAAATTGTTTGTGGCGCTTCCAATGTTGAAGCAGGACAAAAAGTGATTGTTGCCTTAGAAGGCGCTGTATTACCTGGAAATTTCAAAATCAAAAAATCATCCATTCGTGGTGTAGAATCAAATGGTATGATCTGTTCATTAGATGAACTTGGAATCGACCATAAATATCACCAAGAAGAGGGGATTCATGTACTTCCAAACGATGCATTCGTTGGTTCAGATCCGCTCAAGGCACTTCATTTTGATGATGAAATTATTGAATTGTCGCTTACACCCAATCGTGGCGATTTAATGTCTATGATGGGGATTGCATACGATGTATCAGCGATGCTTAATTCTAAACTTGAGATTCAAGTTCCGACCATCAAAGAAATTAAAGAAGAGATTTCTATAAAAGTGTCTTCAAATTCTAGTGCATGCAAATCTTATTACGCTAGAGTAATTCGCAATGTAAACATCAAAGAAAGCCCACAATGGCTCAAGGCAAGATTAATTGCTTCTGGCATTCGCCCCATCAATAACGTTGTTGATATTACAAATTATGTCATGCTTGAAACGGGACAACCGCTTCATGCATTTGACTATGATAAATTAAATTCTACTAAAATTTTGGTTCGAAATGCTAATGTTGATGAAACGATTGTGACACTTGATGGAAAAACAAGGAATTTATTGGTTGAAGATCTTGTAATTACTGATGGAAAAAATCCAATTGCTATTGCAGGAGTGATGGGAGGTCAATCAACTCAAATCGATGAATCAACAAAATCAATATTGCTTGAATCCGCCGTATTTGATGGTTTAACAATTCGTAAAACCTCGAAAAGACTAGACTTGAGAAGCGAGTCTTCATCTCGATTTGAACGGGGACTAGATCCCAACCGCACATTGCTTGCTTGCAATCGTGCAGCGATGCTTTTTCAACAATTGGCAGAGGGAGAAGTTGTTTCAAAAGTGAGTTCTTTTGAAACACAAAACTTATCACCGATTTCAGTAGAACTTTCTTTAGATAAACTCATTAAAGTGACGGGTTATCAATATCCTGAAAAATTGGTCTCGAGTGTCCTCAAACGACTTCATTTTGACCACGTCTATAAAAATGGAATATTTTATGTAGCGGTTCCTACAAGAAGATTCGACATAAAAACTTACCAAGATTTAATTGAAGAAGTCGTTCGAATTGCTGGCTATGAACTCATCCCAACAACCTTACCAAAATCTGCCATTCCGGGCGGATTGACTGATTTACAAAAACAGCGTCGATTGATTCGTGACACACTCTCTACGCTTGGTCTCAACGAAACAATAAGTTACTCTTTAACTTCAGAAGATGATGCTAAATTATTTGACGCAACAGAATTGAAATCTGTGAAATTACTTTATCCGATTGTTGAAAATCGTGGAACGATGCGACACTCGCAAATCCCTGCAATGCTTGAAATATTGAATTATAATTTTTCAAGAAAAATGGATAATGTCCATCTCTTTGAAATTGGAAAAGGATATTCTAAAACTGGAGAAATTGAATATGTCTCTGGCTTGTTAAGTGGGATTCTTGATGATTCGAAATGGCAAGGACTTTCTCGACCAGTTGATTTTTTCTTATCAAAAGGAATCGTCGAAGCACTTTTCCAAAAATTGAACATCGAAAATGCTTCTTTTATACCGCCAAAACTTGCCCATCCAACGCTTCATCCGGGAATATGTGCTGAAATCTTTATTGAAGGCGAATCAATTGGATGGATTGGAAAAATTCATCCCTCATTATTAGCGGAAAGAGGGTTTCCAGATACTTTTGTATTTGAAGTAGAATTGATAAAACTGTTAGCCGCATCAAGACCCGCTGACAAAATGAAAGAAATATCTAAATTTCCGAGTGTAACAAGAGATTTAGCCATTGTGATTGATCGTAATATCACTGCAAAACAAATTATTGATACTTTAAAAAAATCTGGAAAAAAGACTTTAATTGATGTTAAAATATTCGATGTGTATCAAGGTGAGAAAGTAGCACAAGATAAAAAGTCAGTTGCTCTAACGCTAGTTTTCCAAGACAATACAAAGACGCTTTCAACAGATGAAATTGATCAATTGGTATCTCGAATCACGAAATCCATTTCATCCGATTTAAACGGAACATTAAGATCATAAGAATACAACCCTTTAATCAATTGATTATCGGGTTTTTTTCTTATTTAATCATAGATTTTCCTATCAATTTTGTCTTTTATTTAGAATTGTCTATGATATAATTAATTTAAGTTTATATTACATATATATGAGGAGAGACAATGGAAAAAATCATAGAAGTCAAAAACCTCTATAAAAGTTACGGAGAAGTTCAAGCAGTTAAAGGAATTGATTTTTATGTCGAAAAGGGAAAACTGTTTGCTTTTTTAGGTCCCAACGGAGCAGGAAAATCGACAACGATTAATGTGATTTGTACTTTATTGAATTATGAACAGGGCGAAGTAACCCTTGATGGATTAAAATTAGGGACTGATGATGCACTTATTAGAAAACAAATCGGTATCGTATTTCAAGACAGTGTTCTTGATAACCTATTAACCGTTGAAGAAAACTTGAGAATTCGTGGTAGTTTTTATGGTTTGAATTCAAAGGCGCTTGATGAAGCGATTCAACAATCACTTGAGGTGACCGATATTGTCGAATTAAGAAATCGTCGATATGGACAATTGTCAGGCGGACAAAGAAGACGAGCTGATATTGCACGTGCTTTAATTCACCGGCCAAAAATATTATTTCTCGATGAACCGACGACTGGCCTAGACCCGCAAACAAGAAAATCAGTTTGGAATATGATTGAATACTTATATGTAAATCAAGGGGTTACTGTGTTTCTCACAACGCATTACATGGAAGAAGCGGCTAAAGCTGATTATGTCGTTGTCATTGACAATGGCCAAATAGTTGCGAAAGGAACACCAATCGAATTGAAGGAAAAGTACTCAACCGATTCACTTCAAGTCAAACCAATCAACAAATCTCTAGTGAAAGAACTACTCAAAAAAGAAAAGATTATCTTTAGTGAAGTGAGTGATACATTGATCATTTCATTAACTTCTACTATTGAAGCTATACCTATGTTAAAATTGCTAGATGGCGCGATTTCCGCCTTTCAAGTATTGAATGGAACAATGGATGATGCCTTCATTGGTATTACGGGTAAGGAGATGCGAGAATGATACTCAGTTTGGTAAAGAGAAATATTAAATTATACTTTAGAGATAAAGCTAGCGTTTTCTTTTCAATGCTCAGCGTCATGATTATCATTGGCTTATATGTCTTATTTTTAGGCAAAATGGTTCAAGGTTCAGGTGACTTTGCTGGTGATGCGGCACGATTTTTAACAGACTCTTGGATTATGGCGGGCGTTATTGCCACAGCGACGGTTACAACGACTCTAGGGGCTTTGGGACAAATGGTTGATGATCTTACAAAGAAGATTAATCGTGATTTCGAAACAGCTCCGATTGAACGATGGAAGATTGTTATATCCTATGCGATTAGTTCAGTCGTCATCGGTATAATGATGAGCACTTTCACTTTTGTACTTGCGGAAATTTATATTATTACCTATGGCGGTGAAATAGTAAGTTTTATTGCATTGCTTAAAATTCTTGGACTTATCATATTATCAACCGTTACCAGTAGTTCCTTTTTATTCTTTTTTGTATCGATGTTAAAAACAATGAATTCTTTCAGTATTATCTCGACCATTGTCGGAACTTTAATTGGATTTTTAATGGGTATCTATGTTCCTATCGGCGTTTTACCGCCTGCAATCCAAGGGTTTATCAAAGTATTTCCTCCCTCACACGCCGCTTCGCTATTAAGACAAGTGATGGTCAATGAAGTTGTATCGCTTGAGTACCTTCCAAGAGAAGT
>DIJY01000133.1 GCA_002421405.1 Caryophanales bacterium UBA5632
TCATTGCTATTCTTTCCGGCATTGTTTGCAGTTACGAAACTATCACTCGTTTTTTCATTACCGCTCAGAAATTGGATTGAACAATTCGTCCTAATGATGAGCAATTCTTTAGTCTATTACTATTTGATTGTGAATGGCATCTATTTTATCCTCGCCATTTTGTCTGCCTTTGGCGCAATGAAACAAAGAATGCTTTGGGATATCAAAAGCAAGTCCATGCTTTATGAAAAAGGCATTTTAGCTTCAATTTCAATTATTGCACCGGCTTATAATGAAGAATTGAGCATTGTTGATTCCGTAACTTCTTTACTCAATTTAAAATACCCGGAATATGAAGTCATCGTCGTCAATGATGGCAGTAAAGATAAAACCTTAGAAAAATTAATTGAATCTTTTCGACTCGAACGCAAAAATATTCCCATCCGTCCCTTGATTAATACAAAAGCAATCAAGGCGGTTTATAAAAATAAGAACATTCCAAATTTAACGGTCGTTGATAAAAATAATGGTGGAAAAGCGGATGCTTTGAATGTTGGAATCAATATCGCAAAGAACGAATACGTTTGCGGAATTGACGCCGATTCGCTTTTAGCCCCAGATGCGTTATTAAAACTAATGAGTTCTTCGCTTGACCATGACGAAATAACCCTCGCACTCGGAGGAAACATCTATCCCGTGAATGGTTCGATTGTTAAACATGGATTTGTGGAAAAACAAGGATTATCAAACAACTCTTTGGCAGCGCTACAAACCATTGAATATTTACGGGCTTTTACTTTAGGCAGAATCGGATGGTCTGAACTCAAGAGTTTACTGATTATTTCGGGTGCATTTGGATTGTTTGAACGACGAATATTAGCAGAAGTTGGTGGTTATTTGACCACTTCAACTTTTAAAAAAAATACGGTGGGCGAAGATATGGAACTGGTCGTTAGAATCACAAAACAAGCTTACGACCATCATTTGAATTTCCGCGTTGATTATTTATATAATGCAATTTGTTATACCGAAGTCCCACAAAACTTTAGAAGTTTTACCAGACAACGAAACCGGTGGCAACGCGGTTTGGTTGATATTTTATCTTATCACCGAGTGATGATTGGAAATCCAAAATACCGTCAAGTTGGCATGATTGGTACCCCCTATTTCTTTTTATTTGAAATGTTTGGGCCTTTAATCGAAATACAAGGTATCTTTGCCCTCATTATATCGGGTTTTTTAGGATTGCTCAGTTTGAATATCGTGCTCTTACTCATGTTAACATCGATTGGGCTTGGCATTACACTATCGCTTTTCTCGCTTCTAGTCGCTGAAAGAGACCAGATTTATTTAAATAAAGCGGATACATTCCGTTTGATTTTGATTGCGATTGTTGAAAATTTTGGATGGCGTCAATTCATCTCAATGTATCGAGTTGTTGGATTCTTTGCATCAATGCGAGCAGATAAAGGCTGGGGTTTAATGGTTCGAACTGGCTTTAGTAACACAAAATAATATTATTTTCAAAAAAGCCTTGTATTAATGAAACATGAATAGTATAATCATACGAAATAAAATCGATGATCAAGGATAGTAGTTCATTATGAAATACAAAGCGATGTGGGGAAGGTGAGAGCCCATAGATGGATTGATGAATGAATGGGCTTGTAAGATGGATGGCGATAGGTAGTCATTCCCGGGAACTCCCGTTAACGAGTTAAGTATTGTTTGATACTGAAAAAGGGAGACCAAGGTCTCTAAATTTGGGTGGCACAGCGAGTCATCGCCCCAGGGTTGGGCGATGACTCTTTTTTGTTGTTTAAAAAGGGGGAAATAGGATGAAAATGACTTGAAGGAATAAAGAAATATAAAATCATCCCTGCATCATAAAACAAAAATGAAAAAGAGGAGACTATTATGGAAACAAGAGAATTTGGAATATACGGTGGACAATTTGTCGAAGGTGACATCTTAAAAGCCATTAAAGAAGTTGAATATGCCTTTGAACAATATCGCAATGATCCTATATTTTTAAAAGAGTTTCACGATTTACTAAAAAATTATGCTTTTCGTCCGTCGATGCTTTATTATGCTAAACGTATGACTGAAGATCTAGATGGCGCAAAAATCTATTTAAAACGTGAAGACTTAAATCATACGGGAGCCCATAAAATCAACAATGTCTTAGGGCAAGCCTTATTGGCAAAAAGAATGGGTAAAACTAGAATCATCGCTGAGACCGGGGCAGGACAACATGGGGTTGCGACCGCAACTGTGTGTGCTTTATTTGGAATTGAGTGTGAAATTTATATGGGGGAAGAAGATATGCGTCGACAAGCCTTAAATGTATTTCGAATGCGTTTACTCGGTGCGAAAGTCAATTCCGTAGAATCAGGTACGAGAACGTTAAAAGATGCGGTTGACGCGGCGTTTTATGATTTTGCGACGCATTTGGACAACACCTATTATTTAATTGGGTCGGCAGTGGGTCCCCATCCTTATCCGTTGATGGTTCGTGAATTTCAAAAAGTGATTGGGTTTGAAATTAAAAGACAAATCCTTGAAGTAGAAAACCAGTTGCCAGATTTAGTCGTTGCTTGTGTTGGCGGTGGTTCGAATGCGATTGGAGCATTCCATGCCTTTATTGATGATTTAGAAGTAAAATTGCTTGGCTGTGAAGCGGCGGGTAAAGGCATTGAAACGAAACTGCACGCTGCGACGATGACCCTTGGAAAAGACGGAATATTCCATGGCATGTATACTAAATTTATTCAAGATGATTTCGGTGTAGTTTTACCAGTGTATTCAATATCACCCGGACTTGATTATCCAGGTGTGGGTCCAGAACATGTCCATCTACTTGAAATGAAAAGGGCAGAATACATCGCAGTAACCGATGACGAAGCCGTTTATGCTTTGCGTTACCTTTCACAAATGGAGGGAATCATCCCTGCAATCGAATCCTCGCATGCCGTGTTTGGAGCGATGGAAAAAGCAAAGAAAATGCGCAAAGATCAAATTGTCGTCATTAATCTTTCGGGACGGGGCGACAAAGATATGGAAGAAATATCTAACTATTAAATCGCTGAATCAAAGGGACTGTAAGGAAATGAAGA
>DIJY01000061.1:0-9965 GCA_002421405.1 Caryophanales bacterium UBA5632
TTAAAATGGCCAAGGACATGCTTATTGCTGATGATGAAATCAATACAATCATGGTTGTCGGTGGATACCGCAATGGCGATTTTGTTGATTATTCCGATAAAAATATGTCGATGATGTATAACTTAGGAGCGGGTGGCGGAGCCATCATTCTTAAAAAGAATTATCATAAAAATCTTTTGTTAGGATCCCATATCATTGGCGATGGAACTTTAGCTAGAACGGCTGGGGTTGAAATTGGCGGTACTTGTAATCCCATTACCAAAGATAATTTAGAAGAAGCGAAAAAGTCATTAAGACTTCTTGATCCGATTAAAATGAAAAATCGATTAAATGATGTTTCGATGCCAAATTGGTACAAATGTATCGATGAAGCATTAAGAAAATCGGATATGACCCGTCAAAATCTCGATTATATGGCAATATTACATATTAAACGCTCAGGACATGATTCCTTAATGAATGATTTTAACTTAAAAGAAAATCAAACAATATACTTAGAAGATTATGGTCATATTGGCCAAATCGACCAAATATTGTCACTCCATCTTGCACTCAAAACAGGTCAAGTTAAAGATGGGATCGTGGTATGTATGTTAGCGGCTGGCATTGGATATGTTTGGGCGGCCAATATTATTAAGTGGGGTGTTGCCCATGTTTAATGAAACTAAATTTTGGAATACTTTTATCATTATTATCGCTTCCTTGGTTGTTGTTTATGCTTTGCTCGACATCATCGTGTTAAGAAAGTTACCGAAACGATCAAAAAATCAAAATATATTAATTAATATCTTGCTAGGATTAGGATTATTAAGCATCATGATTTTATTGATTAAAAGTTTAGGAATGTTTTTGTTTTTACAGACGATTTTAGATAAAGTCTTAAGCATTAGTGTCTTAGCGCTTGCGACCACGGGTATTGTTCTAATCTTTAAGACATCAATGACCACGAACTTTGCTCAAGGAAGTATGGCGACGTTTGGAGCGTTCGTGGCGGCAAGATATATTATATATCTGACTTCTACCACGACATTGACTGAGATTCAAAAGGTTTTTTTAGCAATCATCGCCTCTTCAATTGTTGCTTTTCTCTTAGGAATTTTAATTGATGTCTTCATCATTCGCAAAGCAAAATACGTGACATCGATTGGAAAACAGATGATTACAATGGGATTGGTACTAGTTATCTCGGGTATTATACCGATTATCTTCGGCGTATTGCCCTTGACGATTCCTCGCTTAAGTTATGAGATTGTGCCACTAACTATCTTCGGTCAATCCTTGACCATACCAAGACATTCGATATATGCATTCTATATCACAATGATTGTATTAGTTGTTTTATTTACCGCCCTTAGATTTACAAAATGGGGTCTCGGTGTTCGGGCGACAGCCTCCAACGAAACCGTAGCGAAAATGATGGGTGTTAATACACGCATCATCACCGCCATGAGTTGGGCCATCGCGGGAGCACTCGGAGGCATTGCGTCCGTTTTAGCAGCTCCTTTAGGGGGACAAGTCACAACTGGGCTCATGGTATCATACCAAGTCAATGGC
Organism: Caryophanales bacterium UBA5632; assembly: GCA_002421405.1. GTDB lineage: Bacteria > Bacillota_I > Bacilli_A > Izemoplasmatales > Hujiaoplasmataceae > UBA5603. The sequence goes on from DIJY01000061.1 coordinate 1,555, forward strand.
TTTATGGCTTCAATCTTAGGAGGATTTTCATCCTTTGGTGGGCCATTAGTTGGTGCGATATTAATTCCGCTTTTACAAGGACTTTTATCTTATTTTGCTTTTTTATGGCAAAACGCCATTGTTTATTTAATTATCTTGCTTATTGTACTAGCAAAACCTTTGGGATTGTTTGGCAAGAAGATTGCGAAGAAGGTGTAGACGATGTTATATACTGTTAATCGCCACCTTGAGCGTAAAGCGAAACTACATCAAGTAATGCATCATCCCTATTTTGGATTCTTTGTGTTAGGATTTTTATTACTGCTAGTTCAAATAATAAGAATATCGGGCGTCAATATTCCCACTACCGTCTTACGTGGGTTGGGACTTACGATGATTTACATCATCATTGCACTAGGCTTCTCAATTCTATTAGGGTATGCCGGATTAGCTTCTTTAGGAACGGCTGGCTTTGTTGGCATCGGAACGTACCTAATCGGATATTTAACCAATGCAAAAGGCTTATCTGTCAGTATGATCTTAGTCATTGGCTTCTTAGGTGCAATCGCCATTGGAACCATTGTTGGATTCATCTCTTTAAGAATTGAAGGATTGTACCTCGGGATTATTACTTTAGGGCTTTCTGAAATCTTGAACGAAGTATTTAAGAATGCAACGGCCATTACCAATGGAACCAATGGACTCTTGATGAATCGAATTGTTTTATTTGGACAATACTATCAGTTTAATTCAAACACCATCTTTATTGCCATTGTGTTCATCTTGATTTTTGTCATGATATTAACTTTAAACATCATGAAAAGCCCAACCGGAAGAGCGATGCTTGCGATGCGCAATAGCGAATCAGCAGCACAAGCCATGGGCGTCAGTGTTTTAAAATATCGTTTATTAGCTTTTATTATCGCAACCGTTTACGCTTTTTTAGGTGGTATCTTGTATATGACCTATATTGGATTCTCGATTCCCACGACTTGGAACTTAGCTTTCTCACTATTTGTATTAGCGGCGGTCATTGTCGGCGGATCTCAATCCATTTTAGGTGTCGTTTTAGGAACTTTTATGATCTTTGGACTTGACTTAGCGGTCTTTCAACAAATTCCGCTATTCCAAGAAAATCCTGCCATCACATTCATCTTAAATGGTGTGTTGATTGTGGTAGTGGTTATGTTCTATCCCGGAGGGTTAGCAAGACTCATCACCAATCTCAAATACAAAATCACAAGTTTATCGAAAAAATTAATGAAGAAATGGAAGGCATTCAAATATGGCGAAGATGATTGATTCCATTTTAAAATATTATTTGATGAAACAAATAGACCACTTAGAGACGAAAATTGCTTTCTTGAGTGAATATCAACCCATCTTAATTGAAGGTAAGAAAGCGATTCTCACTTCAAAATTAGAAAAACTTGCGTTCAAACAAAAACATCAGTTATTGCCTTATGCAATTCAAGCGGGCAAAATCGACGATTACTTGAAAGAAGCAAAAGCGTTTGAAATCAAGAAAGTTGAAGAAAAGTTCTTCTGGTCTCATCGGGCATTAAAACAGTCACTAAAACGAAACCAAAATCAAGCAGCGTATGATGCATCACTCGCATCGATTACATCCAAAAAAGATGAAAATATCATTACGATTGAAGCAAAATACGCTGCTTCCTCCAATCTTCAAGAAGCGATTCAAGCATATGAATTAGTTGTGTCAAACCAAAAAAATGAATTTGATCAATTAAAAACGCGGCTTGAAAAAAATTATGACGTTTTCGCTACAAACAAAAAACAATTACTTGAAACTAAATTATCAAAACTCAACGATAAGCTTCAAACAACAATGAAACAGTTTCATCGCTTCAAATCAGCCGATAATCAACTCGAATCAATGATTGAACCCGATACTTTACTGAAACTTGATAACCTTTCGATGCACTTTGGGGGGTTAAAAGCAGTGGACGAACTTTCCTTCTCGGTCAAAAAGGGCGAAATCTTTGGATTAATTGGTCCGAATGGAGCCGGTAAAACAACGGTATTTAATTGTATCACTCGATTTTATAAAGCAACTTCTGGCCAAATCTATTATCGTAACCATTTGAATGAACCCCTCAATCTAAATCAATTTGTGGTTCATAATGTCATCAAAGAAGGCATTGTTAGAACGTTTCAAAACGTTGAATTAATCTGGGAATTACCAATTCTAGAAAACTTGCTTGTTGCTGGACATACCCTTTACCGCACTGGATTCATCGGTCAACTGTTCAATAGTCGCCGAATAAAACGCGAAGAAATGATTATGCGACAGAAAGCATTAAAAATACTTTCGGACCTGGGCTTACTCGCTTATCAGTATTCTTACCCAATCGGTCTTCCTTATGGTATTTTAAAGAAGATAGAACTAGCGAGAACTTTGATGGTCAATCCTCAACTCATCATTCTTGACGAACCGGCAGCGGGTCTCAATGACGCAGAAACCAATAACTTAGCTCATACCATCAAAAAAATTCGCGATGACTATCAAGCAACCATTTTTCTTGTCGAACATGACATGGGACTCGTCATGGAAATTTGCGATACTGTTTGCGCCATCTCTTTCGGAAAGAAATTGGCAATCGGAACGCCGAAAGAAATTCAATCCAGTAAAGTCGTCCGTGAAGCATATTTAGGAGGCGAATAAGATGAGTGTTATCTTAGAAATCAAAGATCTTATCGTCGACTATGGTATCATTCGCGCCATCAAAGGCATAAACCTAAAAATTGAAGAAGGAACCATCGTCGCTATTTTAGGCGCGAATGGTGCTGGGAAAACGTCAACGATTCGCACCGTCAACGGTATTGTCAAAGCCAAAAGCGGGAAAATCTTATACAACGGTGAAAACATCACAAACTTTGAACCTTATAAATTAGCGCAAAGAGGAATCTTCCAATCACCTGAAGGAAGATTAATCCTGAGAGGGTTAACCGTCGAAGAAAACTTGCTCGTCGGCGCCTACACGCTTAAAAGCAATATAACGGAGTCAACGAATCCAGATGACACAGTAGAAAAAGTTAGAAAATCTGCTCGATCCGTTCGTAATGAAACGCTAGCAGAAGTATACAAACTCTTTCCTGTATTACAAGAAAGAAGAAAACAACAAGCTTCGACCTTATCGGGCGGGGAGCAACAAATGCTCGCCATTGGCAGAGCGTTAATGGGCAAACCCAAACTCTTATTACTCGATGAACCCTCACTAGGATTAGCCCCTTTAATTGTTCAAGAAATCTTTAAAGCGATTCAAACCATCGCTTCCCAAGGAACGACAATCTTAATCGTCGAACAAAACGCGTATCAAACGCTTAAAATCGCTGATTATGTGTACGTTCTTGAATTGGGTAAAGTCAAGACTGAAGGCAAAAGCGCTGATCTCTTAAAAGATGATCAACTCGTTAAAGCCTATCTTGGCGGTTAATAAATGAAGGTAAATACCGGATAACCGGATATTATACAAAAATTCAAAAGGAGAAAAAAATGAAAAAATTAATGGTATTAGTTTTAACATTATTTGTTGGTGTTGCTTTAACAGCATGCGTGGCTAAAACCACAACGAACACCACCGCATCTGGCACAACATCAACCGCTTCAACAACCACCGTTACAACCACGGGCGAAGCTGATTACGTTCAAGGAATCACAGCTAATTCGATTCTCGTTGGTAATACTGCAACCATTTCTGGTGACTATGCATTTATTGGTCTTCCATTTAACGAAGGTATCAAAGCGGTTTTCAAAGCTGTTAACGACGCTGGTGGCATCGATGGCAGAATGATTACTTTGACGAATCGTGACGATGGATTCAACGGTGCAACAGGCTTAATTAACACTGAGACTTTAGTCGAAGATGATAAAGTCTTCGCACTTGTTGGTCACTTTGGAACGCCAACCGTTGGTGCAACCATTAGTTACATCCAAGAAACCGGTGTTCCAATGGTTTATGCAGCAACAGGCATTAACGCTTTATACTTTGCTGAAACTCCAGCGAACCCTGTTATGGCTGTGCAACCAATCTATTTAACTGACGGACGCATCATGGCTGCAAGAGCATTCCAAGAAGCTGTTTATGGCGCTGGCCAAAACGAACTTCTTCCTGCAACCGCTAAAATTGGTGTATTATACACGAATGATGATGTCGGAAACTCAATTAAAGCCGGTATCGAAATCGAAGCAGAAGAATTAAACAGAGCAAACTATATGACTTATTTAGCTGTAACATCTGAAACAGTTGGATCAGCAGTCAACTACTTAAAAGGTTCTGGCATTAGTGTTGTAATTTTAGCAATGAACCAAGGTCCATTTGCTTATACATTATCAGCAATGCACAATGCTGCTTTCAATGTTCCTGTCTTCACTTCCTATGTTAACGCTGATATTACAGCCGTTAATCACGCTGAATATAATGTTGCCCGTCCAATTTATACTAATGCATGGGTTGATATTTATTCCGAAAAAGGTGCTTTAGACGTTCAAACATTCGTCGCAACCATTGCGAACGCTGATTTGACTGATGCTCAAAAATTATCTTATTACGGCAACTCTTTCTGCATTGCTGGTTATATCGCTGGAACTGTCTTCGTTGAAGGTTTGAAACGCGTTGCTGCAAACGGTGAAGAATTAACATGGGCTTCTTATATCGCTGCGATGGAAGAAGGACCGATTGACATCCCAATGGGTGGAACAGTAGACTTTTCTGGTGGAAAACGTTGGGGAATTGCTGCAATGTCGATGTTAAAATACGGATTCGTATTAGGCGACAATCCAGCAACGACTGATGTTGTTGAAACTGACTGGGTTATTGAATCATTCGCAAAAGTTAGAGATATTGAAACAATCGAAGAAATCGAAGCTCAAGACTAACAAAATAAACTAACAATCATTGTTCGTCACGGGGAGATGCAAATCTCCCCCTGATGGGCATTTTTAGATGAAAAAGGAGCCATTATGAATATCAAAACCCCTCAGTATATTACCGTATTAGAAGCCATCGATTTGGTCAAATCCAACGATGAAATCGTTGTAGGTATGGCAGCCAATGAACCACAACTCTTCATGTCCAATCTTCACTTAGCGGGCCATCGAGTCAAGAATGTGACCGTGACGAACTGTCTTCCAATTGCGAATGCAGCGTTTTTTATCGATCCAAAATGGAGTAGAACCTTCTATTTAGATGGATGGTTTTATACCAATGTATTAAGAAAAGCACATGAAAATGGCAATATCTCGTTTATCCCCAATCACTTGCATTTTGCCGGGACAAAGCGTTTATTTCATAAATCACCGAATATCTTTGTGACGGCGACTTCAATGCCAGATAAACATGGATATGTTTCCTTATCGCTTTCAAATGTCTATGAACGACAAATGATTAACGCCGCCGATATTACGATTCTAGAAATCAATCCCAACTTTCCAAGAACATTAGGGGATGTTTCGGTCCATATTACGGAAGTTGATTATTTGGTGAAAGCCGATTACCCTGCACCAACCTTACCTACCGTAGAACCCACGGAAAAAGATACAATTATTGGTAATTTCATTGCCAGTCAAATCCATGATGGCGATACCCTTCAATTAGGGATCGGTGGAATGCCCAATGCGGTTGCGAAAGCTTTATTTAATAAAAAAGATTTAGGCATTCATACCGAAATGTTTACTACTGGCATGTTAGAACTGATCAAAGCCGGTGTTATTAATGGCAGTAAGAAAACCTTGCATCCAGGAAAACACGTGGCTTGCTTTGCCTTTGGTTCGCAAGAACTCTATGATTTTATCGATGACAATCCTTCGGTAATGATGCTTAATGGTGCATATGTCAATGATCCAGCCGTGATCGGTAAAAATGATAACCAAGTTTCGATTAATTCAACTTTAGAGATTGACTTAACCGGACAATGCGGCAGCGAATCCTTAGGGACAAAACAGTTCTCAGGAACCGGTGGCCAATCGGATACGGCTGTAGGAGCCCAAAACGCTAAAAACGGACGTTCTTTTATGGCCCTTTATTCAACGGCCATGGTGAAAAACCCAGTGACGGGTGAAAGAGAAGAAACCTCAAAAATTGTAACGACATTAAAACCGGGTGCCGCCGTATCCCTTTCGAGAAATGATGTTGACTTTGTTGTGACTGAATACGGCATGGTTTCATTAAGAGGCACCAACATACGCGAGCGCGCACATCTATTAATATCAATCGCGCACCCGAAGTTTAGAGATCAATTGACCAAAGAAGCGATTGAAGCGGGTTTTATCTATGAGTAGTTTTCAATTTCAAGGAAAAGAAGTCTACTATATCACGGAAGGAACGGGAAAACCAATCGTGATTTTAAACGGCATCATGATGTCGACGAAATCATGGGCTCCGTTCGTATCCTCTTTGACCGATCAAAATCAATTGATTCGGGTTGATTTCTTTGATCAAGGTTTATCGGAAAAGTTGCCAAATGTGACGTATACACAAATGATTCAAGTCGAGTTACTAAAAGGTTTAATTGATCATTTAAAATTAGAAATGATTTCAATTGTTGGCATTTCTTATGGTGGCGAAGTTGCAGTTCAATTCGCCATCCATTATCCGAACCTTGTGGATCGATTATTGTTGTTTAATACAACCGCCTATACGAGCCCTTGGCTCAAAGAAATCGGTCGGGGCTGGATTGAAGCTGGAAAAACCAGGAATGGACAAGCTTATTATCAAACAACGATTCCAGTTATTTATTCACCCCATTACTTTGAATCTAGATTGGATTGGATGAAAAAACGGGAACAAGTTTTAATCCCCATCTTTTCAAATCCCGATTTCTTAGATGCGATGGAACGATTAACTATGAGCGCTGAATCTTATGATGTTAGAGATCAATTATCAAAAATCACGGCTAAAACGTTAATCATCAGTGCCGAAGAAGACTTTTTAACGCCGATGGAGAACCAAATATATCTTTTCAATCATATCAAAGGCTCTGAACTCGTGAAGATTCCGAAAGTGGGTCACGCTTCGATGTATGAAAGACCTTTATTATTTACAAGTCTTGTCTTAGGCTTTGTGAATGTCAAAGAGACTGAATATCAAATTTAGGAGGTTTTTTATGGAAAAGAAATTCTTGAAACTGAAAAATGGTGAAACATTAGCTTACTTAGAAAAAGGCAAAAGTGACAATGTCTTAGTTCTCATTCATGGTAATCTCTCCAGTTCCGTCTATTACCGTCCTTTGATGGATCGATTGCCAGATAATTTGAGAACGATTGCCATTGATTTAAGAGGTTTTGGCGATTCAACTTATGTCAAGAAAGTTAAATCTTTAAAGGAACTCGCAGATGATGTCGTATTATTTTTACAAGCACTCAAGATTCCATCGGCGAATATATGCGGCTGGTCGCTCGGTGGCGGGGTTGCAATGGAATTGGCAGCTCATAACCCTGATATCGTAAAAAAACTGATTTTAATCAATTCTACGACGCATAAGGGCTATCCTATCTTTAAGAAGGACGCCACTTTTAAACCCATCATCGGTGAAATCTATCACAGCCCCGAAGAAATGGCCGCTGACCCCTTGCAAGTTAAACCGGTGATTGATGCGATTAAGGCGAACAACACTGGATTTATGGCTTATATCTATGATTTGACGATTTATACCGTCAATAAACCATCCGTTGAAGATAACGTCCTATACATCGCTGAAACAATGAAACAAAGGAATTTAGAAGATGTCGATTACGCACTTGCAAGTTTGAACATGGGAAATACCTTCAATTTTTATAAACAAGGTGACAATACAATTTCTAATATCAAGTGTCCTGTTCTCCATTTCTGGGGGGATCATGATAAGACCGTTCCTGAATATATGATTCTTGATAATATCGCGGCATTAAAGGCAAATTCGACCTATATTAAATTTGAAGATTGTGGTCATTCACCCCTGGTTGATAAACCATTGCAAATAAATGTTGCAATTTTAAAATTTGTGTTATAATTATGTCAAACGTATAGGATACCCATTAAAAATTGGATTTTATTGGGTATCCTTCGTCTATATTTTGTGAATAATTTTCCTATATACTAAAGTATATAAAAAAAATCACAAAAATGACACAAAGTACTTGACAACTGTTGCCTACTTAAATATAATAGAGGCGTAAATAGCAAAACTAGAGAAATCTAGCGACGCAAAGCTATAGGGCCTTCTGATAAGGATGGTAGCCAGTTGCCGTTATCTTTGTAAAAGATGAGGGCGCTTTTTTATATCTAAGGGAAGTTACACTCTTAGAATTTTGAAGCGAACTTAGTCTTAAGGGATAGTGGCTTTTTTTATTACCCAGAAAGCAACTAGCCACGCTCGTTTCTCTCTTGGGAGGAGGGGATGCATACGGTATGAGCCAAAAAGGAAGATTAGCC